>NZ_CP086136.1:2340000-2582500 GCF_017565645.3 Bradyrhizobium barranii subsp. barranii | reverse complement strand
ACTAGCGATTCCAACTTCATGGGCTCGAGTTGCAGAGCCCAATCCGAACTGAGACGGCTTTTTGAGATTTGCGAAGGGTCGCCCCTTAGCATCCCATTGTCACCGCCATTGTAGCACGTGTGTAGCCCAGCCCGTAAGGGCCATGAGGACTTGACGTCATCCCCACCTTCCTCGCGGCTTATCACCGGCAGTCTCCTTAGAGTGCTCAACTAAATGGTAGCAACTAAGGACGGGGGTTGCGCTCGTTGCGGGACTTAACCCAACATCTCACGACACGAGCTGACGACAGCCATGCAGCACCTGTGTTCCAGGCTCCGAAGAGAAGGTCACATCTCTGCGACCGGTCCTGGACATGTCAAGGGCTGGTAAGGTTCTGCGCGTTGCGTCGAATTAAACCACATGCTCCACCGCTTGTGCGGGCCCCCGTCAATTCCTTTGAGTTTTAATCTTGCGACCGTACTCCCCAGGCGGAATGCTTAAAGCGTTAGCTGCGCCACTAGTGAGTAAACCCACTAACGGCTGGCATTCATCGTTTACGGCGTGGACTACCAGGGTATCTAATCCTGTTTGCTCCCCACGCTTTCGTGCCTCAGCGTCAGTATCGGGCCAGTGAGCCGCCTTCGCCACTGGTGTTCTTGCGAATATCTACGAATTTCACCTCTACACTCGCAGTTCCACTCACCTCTCCCGAACTCAAGATCTTCAGTATCAAAGGCAGTTCTGGAGTTGAGCTCCAGGATTTCACCCCTGACTTAAAGACCCGCCTACGCACCCTTTACGCCCAGTGATTCCGAGCAACGCTAGCCCCCTTCGTATTACCGCGGCTGCTGGCACGAAGTTAGCCGGGGCTTATTCTTGCGGTACCGTCATTATCTTCCCGCACAAAAGAGCTTTACAACCCTAGGGCCTTCATCACTCACGCGGCATGGCTGGATCAGGGTTGCCCCCATTGTCCAATATTCCCCACTGCTGCCTCCCGTAGGAGTTTGGGCCGTGTCTCAGTCCCAATGTGGCTGATCATCCTCTCAGACCAGCTACTGATCGTCGCCTTGGTGAGCCATTACCTCACCAACTAGCTAATCAGACGCGGGCCGATCTTTCGGCGATAAATCTTTCCCCGTAAGGGCTTATCCGGTATTAGCACAAGTTTCCCTGTGTTGTTCCGAACCAAAAGGTACGTTCCCACGCGTTACTCACCCGTCTGCCGCTGACGTATTGCTACGCCCGCTCGACTTGCATGTGTTAAGCCTGCCGCCAGCGTTCGCTCTGAGCCAGGATCAAACTCTCAAGTTGGACTTGAACTTTGAACCGGCTGATCACAACGTTTGACGAGGTCCCACCATTATTTCGACAACCGAAGTCGCCGAGCTGCCCGCGATTCACATCGCTGGCAGCGATGGTGTTTCCTTTAAAACGTGTACCGCCGAAGTCTTTCGTCCCCTCTCAGAACTCAAAAGCCGAAGCTCTTCAGTGTCCGAGAGGCGCAAGGACTCCGCCGTCCACGCTTCTCTTTCTTCATCTTCACTTGTCAAACAGCCCGGGACCAGGAGGTCCCAACCTTCCAGAGTGGAAGGGTTCCGACACCCTTACCGACGATGAATGAACTCCAATCGACTTACATCGACTGTTGCGTCACTCAACAAGGTGAGGAGCATCAAGAGCGTGCATGCTTCCCTTGGCATCTAGGCCAAAGAGAGCGCCCGACAGACGGGCAACGCTGGAAAACGCATAGACGCTCACTCACCTGACTTCAAGCAGAAAATGAAAAGTTTCCACTTCGCCAATCTTCTCGTGTCCGCGTAGCAGAGCAGCAAGCCTGCTCGTCCTGGTTAAGCCCAGACGTTCATCGACTTTCCACCCGGGCACTCAGATAGTCAGGACCTCGGAAGAGACCGCTCTGGCCGTCGAGTTAGGGAACGATGCCTCTGCACGCCCACGCGACGTTTGCAAAGGACCTCGGGCCGTCGGGCCGGCCGGCCTCGTAGGCATCGCGCACGGCGGCGTCGGTGCGCGCTCGCTCCGCAGCGTCGAGCGCTGCCACATACTTGCCGAGCGGCCCTTCGCCAGCGGCAATCGGCGTCCAATAGTCGGCAAAGCTTTTGTAGTCCATGCGGATCATCAGCTCTACTTCCGCAATGCTCACGAGACCCTGTTCGGCAAAAGTCCGTCTCAGTTCGCCCGGCTGCATCATTGGTTGAAAGCAATAGCGACTGCGCAGCTGGCGCCCGCTTTCACCGATTGCCGCCACCGTGTCGACCATCATGCGCATGCCGGGCATCCCGCCGAGATGATCCCACACCGCTGCCGCGACCACGCCGCCCGGCCGAACGACGCGGCGCATCTCGGCTACTGCCTTACCGGCTTCGGGAACGAACTGGAGCACGAGAAGCGCCAAAGCGCGATCGAACGTGCCGCCCTCGAAGGGCAGGGCGCAGGCATCCGCCTGTCGGACTTTTATTCGCGGGTTTGTGTTGCGCCGGATTACCTCCTCGACAAAGATTGGCGAATAGTCGACCGCGGTAATCTCGGCGAGGTCGGCGGCTTTGGCGAGCGTGAAGGTCAAGCTACCGGTGCCGCAGCCGATCTCGAGAATCCTTTCGCCGTCGGAAACCCCTGTGAAGTCGATGAATAGCCGCGCCAGTCGTTGGCTCCAGCGGCCCATGAGCTGCTCATAGCCCGCAGCGTCGTGGACGTTGAATTCTGAGGTCATCGAAGTCTCCGTGCGCTTCCCAGATTTTTAGATCTCCACGAGGTGGCTACACAGCCGCTAACACAATCGCATTGCGATCGCGGCGAGAACGCCGTGCTGCTTGCTCTGTGATGCGTATGAGAAGATCCGTCACGACGAGCTCCTTTTGAGGGCTACCATGCCTCATCGAGGCCGAGTTGCCCAAACACCTCGCGACGAAGCTCAACGAAGTGCGGATCGCCCCGGTGGCGAGGATAGGGCTGGCTGTTGACGACTTCAGCCTTGATCCGTGCAGGCCGGTCGCTCAGCACGATGACACGGCCAGCAAGCAAGAGCGCCTCCTCGACATCGTGCGTGACCATCAGCGCCGTGAAGCGCGAGCGCTGCCAAAGTGATACGAGTTCCGCCTGCATCGCGATCCGAGTCAGCGAGTCGAGCTGGCCCAAAGGTTCGTCGAGAATGAGCAGCTTTGGGTCGTTGACAAGCGCACGCGCCAGAGCCGCGCGTTGCGCCATGCCACCGGAAAGCTGGTGCGGGTAGGCATTGGCGAAGCCCGTGAGCCCCACCAGGCGCAAGGCGTCTTCGATACGCCCGCCATGCGTGCGTAGCAACCCGCGGGCTTCCAGACCGAGCGCAACGTTGCTCCGTACCGTCCGCCATGGATAGAGCGTTGGGTCTTGAAAAACGACGACGCGCGACGGATCGGGTGCTTCGATCTCTCTTCCCTCCGCTAGCAGGGAGCCGGCTGTTGGAGTGTCGAGCCCCGCGACCAGCCGCAGCAGGGTCGATTTTCCGCACCCACTCGGACCCAGGAGAGCGACAAATTCGCCGCGGCCGACCTGAAGGCTGATGCGGTCCAATACCGGCAGGGGCTGCCCTTCGAGATCGAAGCTGTGGCTCACTTCGCGGAGCGTTAGCGTCGATCCACGGACCGCGTGATCGCTTGCGATCGCCGCTACCATCGCACCAGACCTTTCTGCCAGGATAGCAGGCGGTCCCGCAAGCGGAACAGCAGCGTGATCAGCCCGGAGCACAAGAACGCCATGAGCAGCAGCGCGGCGTACATATTGGCATAGGCCGCCCAACCTTGCGCCCATTGCAGGTACCAGCCGAGCCCCGCCTTCACGCCCAGCATCTCGGCTACGACAAGAACCGCAAACGAGTTGCCGAGACCCATGAACAGACCAACAAAGACATGTGGCATTGCCGCCGGAATGGCGACCTTGAGCACGAGGAAGCGCTGGGTTGCTCCCAATGTCCGCGCAATATCGTAATAGGCGCTCTTCACGCAGGCGACGCCCGACCAGGTCAGCACGGTGACCGGAAACCCGGTGGCGAGCGCAATCAGGAAAATGCTGGCGCTGAAGCTCGACGGGAAAACGAAAAATGCGAGCGGCAGCCAAGCTGTCGCGGGCAGCGGCCCGATGAACCGCAAAACTGGGTGGATCCAATAACCGGCGAGCCGCGACCAGCCGATCGCCACGCCGGTTACGAACCCCACCGCCGCACCGAGACAGTAACCGGTCGCGAGCAGACGCGCTGAGGCGAAGATGCCTTCAGCCAGCCGCCCCCAATCATCGATTACGACTTCGACAATGGCCTGCGGCGGCGGAAAGAACGGCAACGGCAGCAATCCAAGCTTTGCTGTGACGGCCTCCCAGGCAGCAAAAAACAGCGCGAGCGCAAACAGCCACGGGGAGAGCCGCTGGAGACGCTGAAAAGCAACAAAACGAACGCCGGCAAAGGCTGCCAGGGCAAGCGCAAGGGCCAACGCGCCGCAGGCAATCGCGAAGCCGCCCGTGTAGGCCCAATCGCTCTCGGGCTTATCCGGCCAGAGCGCAGTGAGCACGGCGACCATAGACCATGCGGCGGCAACAGACAGTCCGCCGATCAACGACCGAGTGGTCGAACTTTCAAAAAAGCCGAAACCCGATTTCTCTGATGGCCTCGGCACTTCATCGATGACCGAGCTCACTGCGGATCTTCCCAATCGGCTCAGCTTAGAACGTCAAGATAAATCCGCTCGGCGAACTTGGCCGGGTCAGTGCTTCGCTTCATGACGTTCACTGCCTTGAGTTCGTCGGTGTAGAGTAGAAGCTGCTTCTTGAGCGTGGCCCCGACCGGGTGATTGTGGTGAGTATGGCTACGATACATGGTGGCGAGATCCTCTACGGATCCTCTCCCGCCGTAGCCCGAATAGATTGCTGCGGCATCGGCGGGATCGCTGGCAACTAGGTCTGCCCCCTCCAGTATCGATCGGGTCAGAGCGGCCGCCACCGGCATTTCGCTTCGGGTGAGGCTGCCACGTATCGCGAGAACGCAGCAGGTGCGGTCGGCGAATTCACCCGTCAAGTTCGTCGCGATCTCGTTGAGTTTGCCTTCCTTGAGCCAGAGGTAGGGCAGCGGATCTATCTCGGCCAGCGCCTGCACTTCGCCCTTGTCGACGGCAAGCGCGAGCAGATTGGCCGGGTACTGGCGCCACTCTACCTCTTGGGCCGGATCGATGCCCTTTTTGGCGAGGTAGATCGAAAAGAAGTTCTTCGCTGGGCTCGATTGATCGCTAATCCCGATGGCCTTGCCGCGCAGGGATTCCAGGCTGTCAATATTCGCAGCCTTGGAGCCGAGGAGCCGGATGCAGCCGCCGTGCACACCGGCGGTGATCCGAACGTCGAAACCTTGCTCCAGCGGTTTGAGCCAGCGCAGGGCCAATCCCAAACCGGCATCCGCCTTGCCAGTTGCAATCGCCTCCAACAACTGGTCGGTCGAACCGCCGAAATTGACGAATTCGACATCGAGGTTGTGCTTGGCGAAGATACCCCGCTCCTTTGCGACTGCCGCAGCGACGGTGCACGCCGCGTTCGCATTCCAGGCGAGTTTGAGTTGGCGGGGTGGGCCCTGCAGCTCTTCACTGCTCGCTGCGGCGCGACAAATAAGAGGCTCGCCGGGAATATAAGACAGCGATCCAGTCCCGGATGCCGTCAGCGCGCGAGCCGCTCCAAACATTCCAAGCGGCGCCGTGGCGCCGAGGGTGCAAACCAACGTCAACACCGAGCGGCGGGAGAAGGCGCCCCGCTTCGCTTCGGACAGACCTTTCGTCAAGCTGTTGCCAATTTCGCGCTTTTCCATGTGTCACTCCCAAACTCGCGTGTGAATGGAATAGAACTGGGCGGCGCTTTGCGGGGCCTTAGCTCACCTCTCTTTGGGCATCATCCGAGCCCGTCTGCTACACAGGTGTGAAGAGCTTCACATTAACGCAAAAAATTGGAAGGAGATAGCCGCGCGGCGATTAAGGCTCTTGTCAATCGTGTTGACCTACTCACGGCGGCGTCTGTCGCATTTGATCGCGATCGGCGCGAGTAGATGGTCAATGTTGCGCCGGGGCATACTTACAAGGAGGTCGCATGATTACCGCCGTTGTACGATACACACTGCCGCCGCAGATCGACCACGCCGCGTGTCGCGAGCACTTTCACAAGATCGCCCCCAACTTCCGCGGGGTGACGGGGCTGATCAGCAAGCACTTCATCTGGTCCGAAAGCGGCTGGGCGGGCGGCGGCGTGTACCAGTGGGAGCGTATCGAGGACGCTACGGCGTTCTACACCGGGCCGTGGCTCGAGGGCATCATCCAGCGCTACGGCATGAAGCCGCAGATCGATTTTTACGAGGTTTTTGCGGTAACAGACAACACGCGCGGTAAGGTTGAGCTGTTCGAGGAGGCCGTTGCTCCAAATGACCCCAGCAGATAGCTCTTCTGCCGCACTAGCGCGTAGAGGTGGCGTTGTATGAGAGGATAGCTGCGGAATCCTCACGTCATCGTAGGTAGCAAGTCCACGCCGCGACCGAATGCGACGATCACTCTGATCTTGGCTCTTCGGAGACGTGCCGATCAGGGCAAATGTCCGCGTTTCGCCAAGAACTGCCCTCCCCGTTAAGTCGCAGCTTGACCCAACCCGGACATATCTTGCACCGGAGACAAGTAGCCCTTTTGGGCGTCCGGTAAGGCCGCCGCCTCGCCGAACCGATTAAGCTTCGACCGCTTTAGTTGAATGTTTGCAGCCTCAATTTGAGCGATCCGTCGGCTTGGCGTTCGAAGACGTGCGTCGCCAAACCACTGAAGGGAGACGGCTTGCCCTCCTTGTCCGTACCCGTAGTGCTCCACTTGGCTGTGCCGAAGACTACCTTGTCGTCTCCGCCGGCATCGATCATCTCCAACTTGTGATCCGTCACACCGCTCGCGAAGAGTCCGGCAAAGAACTTCTCGATCTCGGCCGGCCCCGACGCGACCTGATGTGTGGGCGGCATCAATTTTGCCGTCGCGACATAGGAGGCGCCGATGGCTTTCTCGTCGTGCTTATTAAATGCGGCATCCCAAGCGGCGTAAGCCTTCTCCACGTCCCCCTTGGCGTCCGCGGCCAACGAAATTCCCGGCGCGCCGAGCAGACAAATGAGTAGTGTTGATGTTTGAGCCAACTTCATAGGATACTCCTCTGTTGGATAACGCCTTTCCGAATGATTAGATCATCTCTCCGGTCGTCTGCCGCGGCTGCGCTCCCGCCAGCATGACGACACCGTCGCCGGTCGCGCTGTGGCCGGCCATTGTTTCATTACGAAAGAGGTGCAGGCGACGGCAACTTCAACGGCGCCGTTCACCTCGGGAGTCCATATCGCGCGTCATGACATCGCTAATGCATCCGGTCCACGCGCCGAACTTCAACCACCACGACCAGTTTTGCGAAGGCAAATTCAGCTGGTTGCCGGAAGAGTCCATCCAATAGTTCGCGGAACAGCAATTCCGGGCAATTACCGTCAACCACGTTGACAAATGGGAGAGAGCGACGGCGCACACATTGCCTAGACCGGAAATCCCCGAGCTGGTCACGGTGTAATTCGCCTTTTGGCCCTTAGCTGACTTTGCCGCGTTGGAGATCGCGCCGGAAGGGTTTGACCATACTTTCCTTGCCGGATCCGGCTCCGAGGCGGTCGATACCGCGCTGAAGATGGCGCTGGCCTATCACCGGGCACGCGGCGAAGGCCATCGCCAACACCTGATCGGGCGCCAGCCCAGTTACCATGGAATGGGATTCGGCGGACTCTCGGTCTCTGGCATCGGGTGGCAGCGGGCGCAGTTCGGCGTCATGCTTCCGGGGGTATCACACCTTCCTCACACACATGATCTCACCCGCAATGCGTTCAGCAAAGGCGAGCCCGAGCACGGCGTCGAATTTGCAGACGCGCTGGAAGGTCTTGACCGCGATGGACCCCTCGACGGTCGCAGCCGTGATCGTCGAGCCGGTCGCCGGAGCCGGCGGCGTGCTGCCGCCGCCCAAAGGCTATCTCAAACGACTGCGCGAGATCACCCGCAAGCACGGCATCCTGCTGATCTTCGACGAGGTTGTCACAGCCTTCGGAAGACTAGGGGCGCCCTTTGCCGCACAGGCTCTGGGCGTCACGCCGGATCTCATCACCTACGCGAAGGGAATGAGCAACGGCGCCGTTCCAATGGGAGGCGTGCTGGTTCATCATCATGTGCACGAGGCCATGTCGCAGGGACCGGAGGCCACCGTCGAGCTCGCTCACGGCTACACCTACTCCGGCCACCCGCTTGCCTGCGCCGCCGCGATTGCCACCCTCGATGTCTATCAGGAGAAAGGCATCTTCGAGAAAGTTGCGCGCATCGCCGGGACATGGGAAGCCGTCATTCACGACATCAGGGGCGCCGGCGGCGCGGTCCGCGATATCCGCAACCTCGGGCTACTTGGGGCCGTGGAGATCGAAGCTGCCCCGAACGCTCCTGGTCAACGAGCCCGCGCCGTGGCGAACCATTGTTTCGAAAATGGGATCTTTGTTCGCGCTGTTGGCGATACACTGATCCTGTCGCCGCCTCTTATCATCAACGAGGAGCAGATTGGTCAGATCGCCGATGGCATCAAGAGCGGCATTCGGACATTGTGAGATACTGAGGCGCAGACGGGGCCGCCGGAGACCGCTATAGGAATTTCTCGCGGCCCTGTGCTTTGATCTCGCTCTCCAGTTGCTGATCGAGCTTGTCGAGGCTTCGCCTCAAAACCTCGATTTCGTGCGGATCGAGCGCGGCCATGAGCTTGCGCTCGACCCGAACAACGAATTTCTCGATATCCTTGTAAACCTTGCGGCCATCGGTCGTGAGGCTCAGGCTGGCGCGGCGGCGGTCCGCTTTATCCACGTCACGATGAATCAGCCCTCGGCGCACCAGCAATTCGATGGAGCGCGCGACCTTGAACGCATCGGACGAGGTCAATGTCGCAAGTTGCGTGGCCGTCAGCGGCTGATGCCTGGCAATGACCGCGAGGCTTCGCCAGGCCGGCATCGTCAGCTCGTAACGATCTTCGTACATAGGGGAGATGAAGCTGCCCAGCCGCGAAGCGATGAGACCGAACCGGTATCCGGTCCAGTTCTCGAGCGGGAGGATCGTGCTGACCTTGTTCATCAAGACAATTTGCTCGCGGTGATGGGAGCAGAACCATAACGAGTTGCCCTGCACCGCTCAACCGCTCGCTTTCCGGACGATCGCGTCATTGACGCAGGGGCGAATTACTTGCATAATGCAAATAATAAGCATTCAAAAGAGCTAGGGAGGATCACCATGTCGAAATCGACTGACGGCCAGGATCTGACGCTGGTTGGCCCAGGTACGGTCATGGGCGAGATGATGCGGCAATACTGGATACCCGCCGCTCTTTCTTCGGAACTATCAGTCGACGGCGATCCAATGCGCCTGATGCTGCTCGGTGAGCAGCTCATTGCCTTCCGTGACAGCTCGGGCCGGGTTGGCGTGCTGGATCATCAATGTCCACATCGCTGTGCCTCGCTGTTCCTCGGCCGTAACGAGCAGGACGGCATCCGTTGCGTCTATCACGGCTGGAAGTTCGACGTTGACGGCCGCTGCCTCGAAATGCCGAACGTCCCCCCTCCGCAGGATTTCAAGGAAAAGGTCCGCGCAAAAAGCTACAGGGTTCGCGAGTGCGCGGGCCTCATATGGGTTTACATGGGCGCGCGGGCCGAAGCGCCGCCGATGCCGATGCACGAAGCGCTGTTCGTTCCGGAGCAGGATCTGACCGTCACCATCCTCCAACGCGAAGCCAACTGGCTCCAGGGCCTCGAAGGCGATATCGACACGTCGCATTTCGGCTTCCTGCATGCCGGACACATCAACCCTGATGATTTCGAGGAAGGCCACCCGGCCCGTCACACGGTTTCCAACCGAGCGCCGGAGTACAAGGTCACCGAGACCGACTGGGGCACGATGTACGGCGCGTTTCGGCCGGAAGCGGACGATCGAATGCACTGGCGCATGGCGCATTTCTCACTGCCGTTCTGGACCCAGACCCCGAACGCCGACTTTGCCGACCACGTGGTCGCCAAGGCGTGGGTGCCCATGGACGACACCCACACGATGCTGATCTCGATCTATGGCGGCCGCGCCAAGGGGGCGACTTACTCGAGCTCCAAGCTGAAATCCGGTGGCGGCATCCCCGGGGCCGACGGTCTGGATTATCTGCCCAACACCACGGACTGGTATGGGCGCTGGCGTGCGGTCCAGAACATCGGATCGATCGCGAAGCTCAGCGCACCAACAAGATCTACACGGGCATCCGCAACATCGTGATGCAGGATCAGGCCGTCACGGAAAGCATGGGGCCGATCGTCGATCACACCAAGGAACATCTCGCGCCGAGCGACGTGATGATCGCGCGGACGAGGCGGCGCCTGCTCAACGCGGCACGGGCATTCGCCAACAACGGCACCGTGCCGCCCGGCGTCGACGACGCCGAGGTGTTCTGGAACGCGCGCGCAGGCTCGTACTACGCTGATGCGAAGATCGACTGGCTCGAGGCCTATCAGGACAAGCTGAAGACCGCCATTCGCTGGCGTGCCCCAAGCCCGCAAGCCGCGGAGTAGCGACAATGGCCACGCCGGACCGGGAAAAGCGCGCGCATCACGCGCCGCGCTACGGTGTTTGGACTGACCGCCTCTTCGATCCTGCCATCGATCATGGCCCCGTCGAGAGCGGAGGGCGAATGGTCCGCGCTGGTCGCAGCCGCAAAGAAGGAAGGCCGCGTGGTGCTCTACAGCGCGTTCGTCGGCCTTGCCGCGCACAAGGAGCTCAAGAAGGAGTTCGAGTCCGCCTACGGAATCACCGTGGACATTCTCGAAGCGCGCGCGAGCGAAGTCCGGGAGCGCATCCGCATCGAGCAGGCCGCGGGCCGCAACGCAGCCGACGTCTCCGAGAACGGGCGGACCACGACCACGCTGCAGATCAAGGAGGAGCGTGTCTTCGAACCTCACGGCCCCCTCCCCAGCCTCGGCCGTCTCAAGGCGGACTTCCCAAGCGACGGCATGCGGCTCCCTGTCTTTGCGATCGTCTACGGCATCCTGGCGAATACCATGCTGGTCAAGCCGGCGGACGAGCCGAAAAGCTGGCTCGACCTAACGGATCCGCGCTGGAAAGGAAAAATCCTCAGCGACGATCTGCGGACGCTCGGCGGCGGCGGCGTGCTCTTCTCGGTCCTGCAGGACCTCTACGGGCGCGCCTTCCACGAGAAGCTTGCCCAGCAGGACCTGAAGTTCAGCCGGGAGATACCCGCAAATGAGCGCCGCGTAGCGCGCGGCGAATACCCGCTCTACATCCCCGACAGCCTGACGTCGCTGCTCGAACTCAAGGGCCTCCCGGTCAAGTTCATCGCGCCAAAGGAGGGGCTGCCCTATGTCGGCTACGATCTCGCGCTGCTGAAGAATGCGCCCCACCCCAACGCGGCGCGGCTGTTGATGGAATACTATCTGGGCAAGACGATGCAGCAGAACCTTGCGAGGCTCGGGCTGCTGCCGACCACGGCGGACGCGCTGACCGGTGTCGATCCCGCGGTGGCACAGATCGAAACAACGAAGCTTCTCGGCACCACGGATCCAGAACGCATGAACGAGATGCTGTCTTTGGCTCAGCAGATCTATCGCTGAGAGGCATTCCCGGCTTAAGGAGCTGCGCCGGCCTGCTCCGGCACAGCCCAAGCCGACTGCTGCGGAACGACGACGGTCACATTGTCTCCGACGGAGAAGCCACCGAACGGCGGCGCATCGACATTGAGGCGGCTATCGTCGGTCTGCACCACGACCGACCGGATCGGACCGCGGAAGATCGTATGCGCAATCTGTCCGGACCATCGAAGTTCGTGCTCACTGTGAGCCGCATCTGGGGCCGCGATACGGGCATCCTCGGGACGAACCATGACGGTCACGGGCCGCCCGGGCCGGATCTCGCTTGCCGACTGGCACGCACCACGCCAGCCCTTGCCGATGACGTTGAGCCGCACCCGGCGATCGTCGATCCGCGTGCAGGCCTCCACACTGGCCTCCAGCAGGTTCGGTGTTCCGAAGAAGGCCGCCACGATCCGGTTTGCGGGATAGCGATAAATTTCCTCGGGCGCACCGATCTGCTGGATTCGGCCGCGATCCATCACGACCACACGGTCGGACAACGCCATCGCTTCGGCCTGATCATGTGTCACGTACAGGCTCGTCATGCCGAGCCGTCTCTGGATCGAACGGAACTCGTCGCCCATCTGCAGACGGAGCTTTGCGTCGAGATTGCTGAGCGGCTCGTCGAGCAGCAGCACCTTGGGTTCGAAGACGAGGGCCCGCGCGATCGCCACTCGCTGCTGCTGGCCGCCGGACAGCGCCGGTGCCGGCCGCTCGGCGAAATCCTGCATTTCGACGAGGCGGAGTGCCCTGGCGACGAGATCGCGTATCTCGGCCGCGGATTTGCGGCGCACCCGCAGCGGATAGGCGACGTTCTCGAAGACGGTCATGTGCGGCCAGATCGCGTATGACTGGAAGACCATGCCGAGCCGCCGGCGCTCCGACGGAACAAAGACGCCGCGAGCCGCATCGCTGACGACCTCGTTGCCGATGCTGATGCGGCCGCCGGAATTTTGCTCGAGGCCCGCGACCATCCGCAACGTCGTGGTCTTGCCGCACCCCGACGGCCCCAGCAGGGTCACGAATTCACCCTCGCTGACGCGCAGGTCGACGCCGTCGACCGCGACGAAATTACCGAAGCTCCGGCTCACCTTCTCAAGAACGACATTCGACATGGCACGATCCAAGCCTGGTCACATTCCACCGATACGGCTGCTGATGAACTTGAGTTGAACCCAACGGAAGACGATCACGAGAACCATCATGATGAGCCCAATGACACTGACCTGCTCCGCATTGCCGTTCGCCCACAGCTTCAGCAACACGACAGACAACACCTCGGAGCCGACAGAATAGAGCAGAACGGATGCGCTCAGCTCGCGCATGATGCCGAAGAACACCAGCACCCATCCGACGGCGAAGGAAGGCCAGGCCAGGGCAAGGACGATGCGCCTCATGGTTTGCAGCCAGCTTGCGCCATGCACCCGGGAGCACTCCTCGAGGTCGAACGGCGCGCACCGAAAGCGGCGTCCCAAGCGAGATATAGGCCAGCAGCAGCGCCCAGATCGTGCCGTAGATCGGAATCGCGTGAGGCAGCAGAGCAAACCCCCAGAGAAAACCGACACCAAGGACGATGCCGGGCATCATCCACGGCAGCCAGGCCATCGAATCGATCAGCAACCGGCCTCGCCACTTCGTTCGGACCGAGACATAGGCGACGGTTGCGCCGAGCAACATCGTCAGCGTGGCGCCGACGAGGCCCAGGAACATCGTGTTGCTGAACCCACGCCAGAACTCGCTGCTGCCGAATACCGCCTGATAGTGCTCGAGTGTCAGCATGTCCCACTGGTAGAACCCGAAGAACTTGAAGAACGAGCCGATGACGAGTTGTCCGACCGGGAGAACCACCGTCACCACAAAGAACAGAACGCAAAAGGAAAAGGTTGCCCATCGCCATGCACCGAGTTTCATCACCGAAGGCGAATAGCCCTTGCCAGTGATGGTCTGAAAACTTCGGCCGCGCAGCATCCGCCGCTGCAGAAGAACGATCAGGAACAATAGCGCCATGATGACGAAGCTGATCGCGGTTGCATACTGATATTGCGGCGGCGACCGCTGGTTGATCGAGTCGTAGATGTCCGTCGTGATGACCCTAATTCCCGCCGGTGAGCCGAAGAAGAGCGGCGACTCGAAATTCTCGATGCCGCGAATGAAGCTCAGGATGGCCGCACCGGTCAGCGCGGGCAGCATAAGCTGCAGCGTGACAGAGCGAAAAGTTCGCAGGCGTGATGCGCCGCACATGGTCGCCGCCTCCTCGAGACTCGGATCCATCGCTCGGAAGGCGTCCACGATAAGAAGAAACAGGAACGGCACGGAATACTGCATCATGTGCCAGACGACGCCGCCATATGAATAGACGTTGATCGGCGCTGTCTCCGATCCCGTGACCCACTGATAGAGCTGATTGAGCAATCCGACCTGCGGATTGCCGAGCATGCCCCACGCCATTGCGGTGAGGATCGGTGGAATGAAGAATGGCAGCGTGATCAGGACTTCCAGAGCCCCCCGGAATGGCGTGTCGGTTCGCGCCAGTATCCAGGCGAGCAGGACGGCCAGGATTACCGAAGGGATGGTCTTGGCCAGGGATATGCCGACGGTGTTGAGGAGTGTCACCGCGCTTTGCAGCGTGATGACGTCGCGGTATCCGTCCAGATTGAAAGTGCCGGCCATTCCCGGCGGCGTCGAATGCAGGCTTCCATAGAGCAGCATCGACAGCGGATAGACGGAAAGGAAGGCGAGAACGACGACGAGCAGAGCGAGCGCCGCAAGGCGGCCTGCCGCAGTCGCCTGCAGCCACCGCCCGATCCCGCTCAGGCCGGTCGTACGCCTCTCGACGAGGTTGTTCACTCCCTCTCCGGCTGAAACGCTCATGGGTCTCTCTGGGGTAAAGCTTC
This sequence comes from Bradyrhizobium barranii subsp. barranii, assembly GCF_017565645.3. NCBI lineage: Bacteria > Pseudomonadati > Pseudomonadota > Alphaproteobacteria > Hyphomicrobiales > Nitrobacteraceae > Bradyrhizobium > Bradyrhizobium barranii. The sequence goes on along the minus strand of NZ_CP086136.1, from coordinate 2,567,905 downwards.
TTGGCGAGATCCATCATCGAGGAGCGCTCAGCCAGCTTGGCGGGACCAATGATCTTGGCATTCACGAACTGCTGCGCGTCCGGATTGGCGCGCTCGGCGGCCGCGGCGTTCACCGGAAGCATCCAGGCGTTCGCGTAGAGCAATTGCGACTCGACGCTGAGGAAGTGGTCGATGAACAAACGCGCAGCGTTGGGATGCGGCGCGTTCTTGAGCACCGCGAGATCCATCTCCGCGAAAGGTGCACCCTCCTTCGGAATCACGACTTTCACCGGCAGCCCCTTCAGATCGGACGTGAAGGCAAAGATCTGCGGGATATAGATGGCGTACTCGCCGCGAGCGACGCGCCGCGCGTCGTTTCGCATATCGCGGCTGAACACGGGCTTTTGCTCGGCGAGCTTCTGATTGAAGTCGGTCCCCATGGTCTTTTCCAGGATGGCGAACATGGTATTCCCGCTGCCGAGCGGCCGCATGTCGTCCGAGAGGATCTTGCCCTTCCATTTGGGATCGTTGAGATCGTTCCAGCTCGTCGGGATGTCCTGCTCCTTGACCAGCCGCGTGTTGATGAGGATGCCCATCGGCTGCATGAAGGCCGGCACGCTGTATTCATTGGCTTTGAACGGCGGTCGCAAATGGGCGGCATTCGGGATCGGCGGCAGTTTCTGCACGAAATCGCCGTTCTTGAGTTGCTCCTCGATCATGGTCGTCGTGACCATTTCCGCGTCGCCCAGGAAGCGGCCGGCCGCCTGCTCGGTGCGGATGCGCTCGGAGAGCTCACTGGCACGGAGGTCGAGACTCTCGACCGGAATTCCGTACTTCGCTTCGAACGACTTGAGGACAGCCGTGAAGTAGGGAGCGCCCAAGGCCATGTTGTAGACCACGACCTTGCCTTCCTTCTTGGCGGCCTCGACGACCTTGTCCCAAGAACCGTCCTCGGCTTGCGCGGAGCTCAACAGACCCACGAAACAGGCGACAGCCGCCGACATTCCTAGCTTGAACAACACTTACTCCTCCCAATGCGCTTTTATTTGCTTAATTGATTCACTGGTCTTCAGACTTCCAAGACAACGTATTGCTTGTCGATCGTGACCTGAAACGTTTCGGCGCGCAGCTCGCCTTCGATCAGCGCGCCTCCGGGCTCGACTTTCAGATCATAGCTTCGGACCTTGGTGCGATCCGGCTCGCACCATGACCGACCGGTTCGCAGATCGAATTCCCAGCCATGCCACGGGCAGCGCAACAACTCACCACGACGGCTGTATTGATAGTCACCGGGCCCCGTCGCCTCGACGAGCCCGACGATGCGCCCTTTGCACAAGGACGCCCCCTCATGCGGGCAACGATTGCCGACGGCGAAATACTCGCCCCCGACATTGAAGATGCCGATCTCGCGTCCATTGACCTGGACCAGCAGGCGCTGGTCCAGCGGGATCTGATCCACGGTCGCAACCACATGCCGGGCCATCAGTCCAACCTGTAGAACTTGCGCGCATTCTCGTAGAGAAGCTGCTCGCGTTGGGCCTTCGTGAGGTTGGCGCGAAACGCGTAGCGCGGATCGTCGAAATCCCAATGCGGGTAGTCGGTGGAAAACAGCAGCCGGTCCCATCCGATCCTGTCGAACAGATCGATCAATTCGGCTGACGTCGCCGGCTCTTCCATCGGCTGCGTGCTGAACCACACCTGCTCGCGCACGTATTCCGACGGCGGCTTCTTCACGTGGGGAACCTCGCTCCGAAGGCGTGCCCAGTGCTTGTCCATGCGCGCATTGAGCGACGGCACCCAGCCCAACCCGCCCTCCATGATCACGACGCGCAACTCCGGAAAGCGCTCCAGGACGCCTTCAAACACGAGACTGGCCACGACCGCCTGCATGGTCTGGGCGACCGAGTGATGTTCCTCCATGTAATAGGATGTCCATCCGCCGCCGGTCGACGGATGGCCGTTGGTGCCACCGACATGAATCGTGATCGGCAGATTGTTGCGCACTGCCGCCTCATAGATCGGCCAGTAGCGCCGGCGTCCGAGCGGCTCGTCCGTTTTGGGCAGGATCAGGATTTGGGTAAAGTTGGGATCCCCTCCCCTGGCATCGATCTCGGCGACGGAGGCAACCGTGTCCTCCTGGGCGATCAGCACCGAGGCCCTCAAACGCGGCTCCTGCTTCACCCAGCGTTCGACCTGCCAGGTATTCATCGCGCGGGTCAATGCGACGCCAAGGTCGAGATTTCTCTGACTGCCCGGATTCCAGCGCAGGGGTATCAACATGCCCACCTCGATCCCGTTCGGATCGAGGTGCTGCTTCTTCATCAGTTCAAGGCTCGATCCCGGCGGCCCGCCCTCCTCCGGATAGGCATCGATCCGCGCAGCGTCGGGCGACATGCGCGGATGCGACAGTGCCTCGGAGAAGGCGTGGCGCAGGTGGCTGCCGTAGACCGTGAGATGCTCGATCCATTGCCTTTCCAGATAGGGATGCACCTCGGTCCAGGAGGTCATCGCCGGATGGATGTCGCAATCGATCACTCTCAGCTTGTAGTTCGAGGCCCGTGGCCGCTCGAGTTCAACGGTGCTCATGGCACAACCTCCATGATCTGATCGGCCTTGGCCAATCGCGAGTAAGTCGCAAGCGCATTTTCACTGGCGATCTTGCGGAAGAGCGTATCGGAGAGCCCGCCGGACAGGACCGCGTCCCCGTCGAAATGCCAATGCGGATAGTCCGTCGAGAACAGGAACAGTTCGTCCGACTTGATGTGATCGGCGAGCCGCATGATGGCCTCACCCTCGTCCGCCGCATCGACCGGCTGCACCGTGAAACGCACATTGTTGCGGATGATCTCCGACGGCGTGCGCGTGACCCACGGAACTTCGGCTCGCACGCCTTTCCATGTCTTGTCGGCGCGCCAGATGAACCCGCTCAGCCACGTCAACCCGGATTCGATTGCAACGACCTTGAGCCCGGGGAACTTCGCGAACACGCCCTCCGATATCAGGCTTTGAAGCTGGCTCTCGAATGCGGCGGATTGCGCCACATAGTCCTCGACATAGTATGACGGCCACCCGACGGCGGTAGGCGCATATCGATAGGCGCTTCCTGCGTGAATTCCGATCGTCAGGCCGAGGCGCTCGGCGCGTTCGTAGATGGGCCAGAGATGTCGCCGGCCTAGCGTCGTTTCACCGGACACCAGCATGAGCACCTGCACGAACCGGAAGTCGTCGGCGCGGCGGTCGATTTCCGCCACGGCGAGTTCCGCGTTGTGCGACGGGATCACGATCGAGGCGCGGAGGCGCGGATCTCGATTGAGCCAGTGATCCCTGATCCAGTCGTTGGTCGCTCGGCAGAACGCTGCCGCCATATCCTCACTGTGAAGGACCTGCGCGCCGTAGAGACAGTTTAGAATTCCATAACGCGGTCGAAGCCGATCGAGCACATGGTCTTGCATCGCTTCGAGCGAGGAGCCCGCCTTCGCACCACCCGGGAGAAGCCAGTCCGGACGACAGGATAGTGGCGAGTTCTGCGGGTAGCTGGTCAGGCTCAGATTGAGACGGTCGAGCGCGCGGACGGAGACCATCTCGCGCCAATAATCGTCCAGATAGGGCAGGAGGACGCCCATCCCGGGCACAGCCGGATGAAGGTCGCAATCGATTGCGCCGGCATACGTCCTCGCCTGATCAAGACCGGCGACCAAGCCGTTTCCTTCCATGTCACTCTCGCCACTTTTTTCTTGGAATTGGGAGATTGGGCTCTATGTTGATATGTCAATAAATGTTTTGTCAAGAAATTTGATCTGGATCAATGCACTGCAAAATGCGGGACTTGGAACGAAGTCCATTGGAGATCTTCGAAAATGCCGGCGACCAAGAAATTCGAGAGGGAGAAAGCTTCGGACGAACGTTCCCGGAATGCCGGAATGCTGGCCCGTGAACATGTGGCCGTGCTGGTGTCGACCCTCGGCATGCGCCTCAACAGAGGCGCGACTGCGTATTACCGCGCGGCCTGGAACATCGGCATCGTGGAATGGCGTCTTCTCATGACGCTCAAGAGCATCGAATCCCTCAATGTCAGTGAACTTTCCGACGCTGCCGACGTCGACAAGGCTGCAGCAAGTCGCAGTCTCGCCATCCTGGCGGATCGAGGGCTGATCTCGATCGAGCAGACTCGCTCCCGTGGCAGAGCCGCTATCGCCAAGCTTACCCGCGAAGGTAGAGATTTCGCCACGAGAATGGCCGAAGCCTCGCGTAAGCGCGAGGCTCGGCTATTCAAAGATTTCCCAATCGCCGACAAAAAACAATTGTCGCAACTTTTACTTCAGCTTTCTAATGCCTTGGATCATGCTGATTGGGAGCACTAACGGATCACACAGCAGCGGAAGGATCAAGTGAGCTACGATGCTCAAGTCCAACCCGCAGAACGTTTCTCGATAGGATGTCCCCGTCTCACTCACGGCACGCGCGACGCTCTTGCCCTCCTTAGGGAGACGGCCGGCGGTTTCGGATCGCTCCCAAGGTCCTGCTAGGTGGTGCATTGTTCTGAAAGTTGTAGCCGTCTCTCGCTTTTCAAACCCGGATCGCCCGCAACAATTCGTAGACGTGGCTAGGCTTGATCTCGGGGGTCGTGAGTTTCCAATTGCCGGGTAAGCGTACAGTTTGAGCGACGACGGCCATTGACCGCGATGCTTCGTGCTCCAGATCGACCAGTGCTCGCGCGCCGCTCGCTTCTCCACACGATGTCGACGCCGGGGGCGCTGCGATCGCCTTTGACACGAAGACGCGCTGCGTCGCGGACAAGCCGCGCGTCCTTTAGCGACACGTCCTTGAGCGATCCTAGACCGAGCCAGCGCGGCTTACCTTCTTTCCAGTACCGGTAGCACCAGTTCTTGCACTCGCAATGACGAGGTAGAGACCGTCGCCGTTGTTGTTGCTGGCTGAGAAGATGATGACGGCACTGCGAAAATGCGAATAACTTCCGTCGGTCACTTTTGAGGCGCTGTGTGATAGGCCAAGCGGCAAGTCAAAGTCTTGGCACTGGCCTGTTTCCGGCGACAGTGGCCTAGTTTGAAATGACAACGTGGCCCGTTTTGTTCTGGGCCGACCATACGGTGTATTCACGGGCGGAACACGCCGTCATGGATTGCCGAACTTTCCCGATCTTGGCACGATCTGCAATAGACGCCGCATTCTGACGGGCAATATCATTTCCCGTTTCAGGACTATGGAGGGCGGGCGCACTCCGCGGGCTAGCTCTTAGTCCGTATTCCTGACCGCCTCAGCTAGGATGGCGTAAAGCTGGCGCTTGCTGAGCTCTTTGGGCTGCCGCTTCTCCAGTGGTTTCGACACCTTCTTACCTACAGTGCGGGGACAAGCGGCGGAAAATGCCGCTCTCTTCCGGTCTACCCCTGTAAACGGAAATCGTCAGACTGCACCGGCATGTATCACGCGGGCCAAAACCGGACTCTTGCACCGCAGAAAATGATGGCGCATGATCCACTTATCCTATCGGTTCTGGGATGATCCTTAAGGTGGTTGAACATCTCGGGAAGCGGATGAGCCCGAATTTTTCGAGCAGGAAGGGCATCTGCGGAACCTAACGTAACATCAGACGTTCTTCCGGCGTATGAGCAGCGCCGTCGCCCCGGCGCAGCCTGCGCAGAGGCGTCGCGCTGTGCTGGTCGGAGAGAAAGCTCATGAGACTCACTCTTTCGGTCATCAAGGCTGACGTTGGCTCAGTCGGCGGGCATACGAAACCATCTTCACGCATGATGGCAGCTGTCGAGGGCGAGGTCGCGAAGGCGATCTGCAAAGGTCTGTTGATCGACGGTTTTGTCTGCCACACCGGCGACGACATTGCGATCATCATGACGCACACTCGGGGCGAGGGGAGCTCCGAGATCCATCAACTCGCCTGGAAGGCGTTTCTTGCGGCCACTTCGGTTGCAAGGACTTCCGGTCTCTACGGCGCCGGCCAGGATCTTCTCGCAGACGCACCTTCCGGAAACATTCGCGGTGCCGGCCCGGGCGTCGCCTGCTCAGCTTCGACCACAGCCTCTCGGGGCCGAGACCCGCGGAATCATTCATGGTGTTCGCCGCCGACAAATGCGGCCCCGGCGCCTATAACCTGCCGCTCTACCTCGCCTTCGCTGATCCCATGTATTGCGCCGGGCTGATGCTACCCCCGATGATCAAGGGATTCCGTTTCCATGTCATCGACATGGACCACACGGCGGGCGACAGCGTGATCGAACTCGATGCGCCCGAGGACAACTACCACATGGCCGCGCTGCTCCGCGACAACGAGCGCTTTGGCATTGATCGCATCGTTTCTCAAACATATGGCGAGGTTGCCGTCGCCGTGTCGGCGCAACGTCTTCACGCAATCGCAGGCAAGTACACCGGCAAGGACGATCCGGTCGCAATCATCAGAAACCAGGGAATTTTCCCGGCGCCCGAGGAGATTATCTCGCCCTTCGCCAAGGCACACTTCGTGGGCGGCGATGCGCGCGGCTCGCATGTGATGCCGCTGATGCCCGTGCCGCTCAATACACCGGTCACTGGCATGTACTGCCTGCCGATCGTTTCTTGCGCTGGCTTTTCGGTCGACAAGGACGGCCGCTTTTCCGAGTCCTATACCGATTTCTTCGACAACCCGGCGTGGGACGAGGTGCGCCGGCGCGCGCAACGCAAGGCAATCGAGATGCGCAGCCAGGGCTGGTCCGGCGCTGCGATGCTGCCCTATTCTGAGCTGGAATATGGCGGCTTCCGCGACACCGTATCCGCACTCGTGAAGCGATTTCGGCTGCGTGAGGAGCGCAAGCCGGAAGCAGCCGAGTAGCGAAGCTGCGCTGTGCATTATTACGACCTGCCAATGCTGGGAGGTTTGGCTTGGCGAAAAGACGCATCGGCATTCTCACGGGCGGCGGCGACGTCGCCGGCCTCAACGCAGTCATCAAGAGCGTGACTTATCGCGGCAGTGAGAACGACATCGAGGTCGTCGGTCTCCGCCGTGGTTGGGAGGCCCTCACACACTTGAACCTCGAGGACCCGACCAGCAGGTCTCACTACGTCATCCCGCTCAACCGTGAAAACACTCGCACTATCGACCGGCGCGGCGGCACCGTGCTGCACTCGAGCCGCATCAATCCGTCCAAAATACAAAAGCTGCCCGATCATCTCGTCGGCAGGGACGTTCCAGTCTCCCCGAGTACCAAGGACGGCATCGTAACCAAGACCTGGGACCTCACCGGCCAGGTGCTGGCGAACCTTTCGGGGCTCGGAATCGAACACCTGATCGCCATCGGCGGCGACGACACGCTCAGTTATGCGGCCAAGCTCAACGAACTCGGCGTCAAGATCATCGCCATCCCGAAGACGATGGACAACGACGTCCGCAACACCGAGTACTGCATCGGCTTCTCGACCGCGATCACCCGCGCCAGCGATGCCATCCAGCGACAGCGCACCACTGTCGGCTCGCATGAGCGAATTGGCATTTTTCGCGTCTTTGGCCGCGATGCTGGATTCACAGCGCTCTACGCCGCGTATGCGACCTCGATACGATGCGTCATACCGGAGTACAAGGTCAACCTCGACAAACTGATCCAGCTGCTCCTCGAGGAGAAGCGAGCGAACCCAAGCAACTACGCGCTGATCGTGCTCAGCGAGGGTGCCGAGTGGGAGGGCTTCAACCTGCAGGAATACGGCGAGCCTGACGCCTACGGTCACCGCAAGAAGGCCAACGTGGCGGAATCGCTTGCCGACGAGATCAAGCGGCGCGCCGGCGAGGAGACGATCACCTCCGACCTCACCTACGACCTGCGATCGGGCGATCCGGACTTCATCGACAAGCTTGTGGCCCTGACTTTCGGCAACATGGCCTACGATGCCATCCTGGAAGGCAAGACCGGCCTCATGTCGGCGCTGGTAGAGGGCTGCTACGACCTCGTGCCCATCCCTGACGCCAAGCTCGGCCCGCGCAAATTGGACGTCGCCAGCAGCTACAACACGGAGCGCTATCGCCCCATCTACGGCAACAAGCAGGGGTTGCCGATCTTTCTCAACCGCGCGTCATAGATAGATGGTGACCCAAAGCGCCGGCATGACTGGTTGCTGCGGGTGCGTCGCAACCGGCCTTGTCGCCGCCGCGCCACCGAGATCGGGGAGACGGCTCATGAGGACCTTGCTGCTGCTCGTGCTTTCTATGGTGACCGTCGTGCGCGAAGTGACCGCACAGGACGCGCAATGCGTCCTCGAACGCGCCGCCATGGTCGAAACCATCCGGTCCTACGCCCGGTCCCACGTCAGTGTTTTGGGACAGCAGGGGCTGTCGGGGAGAGTCCTTGAGGCCATGGGGCAAACACAACGCCATCTGTTCATCCCTGAGCGATCTTGCTCCATCGCATACGCAGACATGCCGCTTCCGATCGGCGCCGGCCAGACCATATCGCAGCCATTCATCGTGGCCTTGATGACTCAGCTGGCTTACGTCGCGCCCGATGATGTTGTGCTCGAAGTCGGTACGGGTTCGGGCTATCAGGCTGCCATCCTTGCGCACCTGGCGCGAAAGGTCTGCACCATCGAGATCATCCCGCAGTTGGCCGCAGCCGCAGCCAAAACGCTCAAGGACCTCGCGTATGACAATGTGAGCGTTCGGCTTGGCGACGGCTATGCTGGCTGGCCCGATTGCGGTCCTTTTGAAGCAATCATCGTCACCGCAGCGCTCGGGCACGTACCGGCGCCGCTGATTGAGCAGCTCAAATTGGGTGGCCGGCTGGTGATGCCGGTGGGACCTGCCTACACCACTCAGCAGCTCACGGTGGTGGAAAAAACCGGCCCGGGCAAGACAACAACGCGCGCCGCCAGCCTCGTGCGGTTTGTACCCTTTACGCGCTCACCAGATTAAAAACCAATCGACGTTTAATTCTTGAGCAGCACTTGCGCAGTCGCCTCGCTGGCTGGAGCCTTGCGGAAAGCGCCAGCTGTTCGAACCTGTCGGCTTCGGGTCAAAATCCGCATTGACCGCCGCGAAGTCCAACTTCCGCTCTGCCCCTGTTAACGGACATCGTCAGACGGTCAGTCGGGTCCGCCACCAGTTGCAACTCAAAAAGACCCGCGCGCGAAGGGGAACCGAATGCGCTAGGTCGCATTTCTAGACGTACAGGCACACTTGCTACGTCAAGCTGACCCTTTCACGACAACTTCCGAAAGGATGGCGACCATGCCACGGGTGAAGCAAGCTGCGAAGCACGCACGCGCAACCAAAGCCGCCGCCGTGACGGCACTCGGTACGGCCGGACTGGGTCTCTCGCTGGCGGGGAGCGCATCCGCGCACACGATACCCACTGCTCATATCCCGCATTCTGACAACATCTCGCCCAATCAGCGCTTCGTTCTTGGCGAAGAGGAAATGGCCGACGTCAGTCTCGCCACGTTCTATCTCTTCGATAAGGAAAATGCTGGAAGCGACGTGCAGCTAGCCGCCGTTGTTGTTCGCCGAGGTTGCGGTGGTTGCCGTGGCTGCCGTGGTTGCCGAGCTGTGCGTGGTTGCGGTGGCTGCGGGGGTTGCGGCGGCTGCTGCGCACGCTGGGGACGGTGCCGCTGGTGCTAAGTTCCACGACCTAGCGGATGAACGATAAAACTTAACGAACAATCGTGCGGCATCTCCGCCGCAGGTCGGCGATGATATCCCCCTGTAGCCTGCTTCTCAGTACATCCGTGAAACCGAAGCGTCGACCGATGTTATAGGGTCTTCAGATTTTCAGCGCTCGTCTTTCCGCGCCTCGGATCGGTCTTCTCCTCGAAGGAGACCTTCTGCCCTTCGGCTAGTCCATGAAGGCCCGCACGCTCGACGGCGCTAATGTGAACAAATACATCCGGCCCACCATTGTCCGGCTGAATAAAGCCAAAGCCCTTCTGGCCGTTGAACCACTTCACGACACCCGTTGCCATTATCCGTCTCCAACAATACCCACGAAAGGGTTCGTTACCCACAATCCGTGTGAGCAAATTCGATCCAGCGATGTCTTGGAAAGGCCCCCTCGGGGCGCGGCCATCAAGTCATTCAATAGGTCGAACCCCTTCACCATACCACCGGTGGCATGGGTTGCCACGGGAATGAGATGAGAGGGCGCCGCGGCTGGCCTCGGGTTCCGCGGCCTTCTCGAAGGGACTGTTCACGGCCCGCAAAACCTTGATTGCAATCAGCGGGCCGGCGGGCTTCTCTGTGCGGCGCACGCGCCCCAAATGCTGTAAGGAACACAATGCCCTACATCTTCTCGATCAACGACGACGTTCATCATCAAGCCCAGCGACCGCAGGGCCGCGCCGACAATGGCGAACGGACCGTCTACACTATTGTTGCATGCCTCCCGATTGAGGCGGACGGACGCATTCGATACCGCATCAAAAGCAAAACCGAGAATTTCGAGCGTGTTGTAACTGAAGATGAACTCAGTCAGTGGCTACAGCAGTAGGCGCGACAGTGGGCCTGTCGGTTGGTTCACAGAGGAGATCCAGCTCGACCTGCTTGCGGTCCACCTCGCGTCTCAGCGGCATTCGTACCGCGAGTGCAAACACCGCCTGTATCGGATCAAGCTCAAGGCCTCTCTTCGTTGCGTGTTCAGCCCGAACTATGCAGCCCCTGTGTTCTCCAATGAGCGCCAAAGGAGCCGCGACGCTAGTGGCCCGTGGCGTGCCGGTTCATTTCCTCCAGAAGCTCGCGCATTGCGTCGAACTGCGTGCCAAAGCCTTTCCAGTCGCCGGACTTCAATCGTTCAACGGCATGATTGTAGCGGTCGAGCGCCTCCCGTGCCTGACTTGCCGACGGGCGTGCGACAGGCATTTCCTCCTTCGTGCTCGAGACCGGCTGCACCGCGCCAGGCTCGATAAACAGTGCTGACAAGGCCTCGTCGAGCGTCTCCTTCATCACCACATGTTCACCATAGGCTGCGATCACGCGTTTCAGCTCCGGCAGGTGTCCGTGCTCCGCTCGCAAATAGAGCGGCGTTACGTAGAGGATCGAGTTCTCGATTGGGATCACAAGCAGGTTCGCACCGCGTATCACCCGCGAGCCCATCTGATTCCACAGCGTGATCTGCTGCGATATATCGGTGCTCTGATTGATCCGCGCTTCGATCTGGAACGGCCCGTAGACGAGCTTCTCCTTGGGAAACTCGTAGACAATCAGCTTGCCGTAGTCGGGTGCGTCGCAACGCGCGGCGAGCCACGCGATCATATTGTCGCGGCGGCTTGGCACCATGGGAAGCATGAGGAAAAACTCGGCCTGCGGCTCGCCGGGCAGTCGCATGATGATGTAATATGGGGCCATCGTCGCAATGCCGCCGCCGCCCGGCTGGCGCGGGAACTGCCAGAGATCCTCGCGGTTATAGAAAACGTCAGCGGCCTCCATGTGATAGCTCTGATAGAGCTGCGCCTGAATCAGGAACAGGTCCTCCGGATAGCGAATGTGCCTCTGCATATCCGCCGGCATGGCCGAGAATGGCTTGAACAGGCTCGGAAAGATACGCCGATAGGTCGCTGCAATCGGATCGCCGGTCTCCATCAGGTAAAAGTCGACGGTCCCGTTATAGGCATCGACGATGACCTTCACTGAATTGCGAATGTAGTTGATATCCTCGTCTTGCGCCGGCTGCGCGGAGGGAAAGTAGGAACTCACCGTGTAGGCGTCCTGCATCCAGAACATCCGCCCATTGCTGATGACCAGATAAGGATCGTGATCGAGCCTGAGGAACGGGGCGATCGTTCGTACTCTTTCCCCGATATTGCGCCGGATCATGATACGGCTGTCGGTCGTGATGTAACTTGAGAGCAGTAGGTTCGGGTCGTTGAAGTAGTAAGCGAACAGGCCTCTCCACACCATCGCTCCTATCGGAACGCCGCCCGTACCGTCATAAGCCGCGTAGACATTGTCCTTTCCCTTCGGATAGTCGAACTCCGGCGTGCTCCCCTTGACGATGACGTAGTTGTCGCTCCGTTCGCCGTAGTAGAGGCGCGGCTCGTGGATTTTGGGGCCTCCATCCGCAACCGGAGGGATATCCCGCAAATAGAGCAGCGGTAGCCCCTCGGTGCTTTTGCGCGTGACCGGGCTCATCACCGCGCCATTGCCGTGAGTAAACAGCACGTGGCGGTTGACCCATGTCTGGGCATTCGGCGGCAGCAGGGAGGGCTGCAATTCGCGAGCCGAGAGCATTACGCTTTGGTAGGAGCCATCGAGCCAGTAGCGATCAACATCAAGATCATGGAATTTGTAGTAAGTGCGGATCTCTTGCAGCTGCGCGTAGGTGTCCGACAAGGGCAGCCAGTCCCACAGCCTGATATTGTCGATTGTCGCCTTGTTGGCGTCGAGCGTCTTGAAGCTAAGCTTCTGTTCCGCCGCAAACGGCTTGGCTGCGATCTGATCGAGATTGTAAGCCTGCCGGGTGAGCGCAATGTTGCGTTCGATATAGGGCCTTTCCAGCTCCAATTCGCTTGGTTTGACGAAGAACTCCCGGAACAGCACGGGAATCACGCTGGCCAGCACGAAAGACCCGATCACGACAAGCAGGAACGCGGCGGCTGGAAGCCGGTAGGTGCGCACTCGCAAATTTGCCCACGTGGCGAACGCCGCGATGACCGAAAGTCCGATCATCAACCACAAGGCCGGGAGCCTCACGTGGACATCGGTGTAGCTTGCGCCGACGACCACACCGTTGTCGCCGTAAAGCAGCAGATAGCGATCAAGACCATAGGACCAGGCCTTCACCGCAAAGAAAAGACCGAGCAGCACCGAGCCGTGGGCAATCGCCATCGACGACATTGATCGATGATGAAGGTCGTATTCGATATCGCCGTGCACCCAGTAGATCGCCGCGGCGAAAAGCGCGCTCAGAACGAGCGCGAGCATCATCCAGTTTTTGATGAGGATATAGGCGGGCAGCGAGAAGAGATAGAAGCCGATGTCCTTGTTGTAGAGCGGATCGTCTGCGCCATATGGCACCTGATAGACAAACCGCAGGAAGACACCCCAGTTGCCGACTTCTGCGGCGGCGACGAGCAGAGCAAGCAAAGCTGCCCCACCTACGGTCAACCGGGACCATGGCAGTCGACCGCGTAAAAGCGCAAGCAAATCTGGCGGCGCGTTGACCGCGAAGTTCCACACCGAAGCGGTGACAAGCTGTGTCGACCGCCGTCGGGCAAAGCGCAGGGCGAACCATCCGTTCACCCAAAGGATGATGGCGGTTCCGGTCCAGACCGCAAGAAAGATGACGGTTTTCGCACCGATTGTCGTCCAAAAAACCTGCGGAGAATTGATCGAGGAAAACCACAGCCAGTCGACGAGGAGGTCGGTCGCGAGCCAGAGCAGGATCAGGCAAACCCCAATGACAGCGGCCGCAATAGTGAGCCCGACCACGGCACTCTGCCTTGGTACCTTCCGTTCGGGTCCGGTGATCCCGATCGTCATGGCTTGATCATAGCGGAAATGAGGGACGCCCGCCGCTCGATTTCGCGGTCGGAATAGCGCCTCAAGGCGGGGGCACGGGTGCTCGAACCTGGGTCGCCAGGATCGCGAAACAGCGCAAAGTGGCGAGGTCCGCCGCGAATTCCCATTCGGCCTCGGTCGGAAGTTCCTTGCCTGCCCACTTGGCAAAAGCCTCGGCGTCGTTGAACGCCACATGCACGACCGGGTGCTCGTCCAGCCCGCGGATCGAGCTGCCCGGTCCGTAAGGCCGCCGCCAGCAGAAAATTTGTCATAATTCAAAGGCACGCGATGTGCCGATCATCGGCGCGACCTAAATGATCTGCGGACAGTTTCTTCCTGACGGCTCTGCAATTGCGCCAAGGAGTCGCGATGATTGCCTATGTTGTTTCGTCAAACTACTGCTCGACAGCTGACTATGGTCTCTCCGTTCTTGTGGTAGATTCGGCGGCGCTATCGTGCCAACCGGCCAACCAACGATCGGATTTTGGTACGTGCTGATTCAGTTGTCCGCAGGTTGCTCGCTCATATAAACTACCCCCCGATCTCCTGCGGAGCCTTGCCATGAAAGCCTTCTTGCTCGCCTGCGCAGCCGCAATTGTGATCGCGGCGGCCGGTTTTGTCGTCCTTGACCAGATCCAGGAACCCGTCCAACAAGCGTTTGCGACGACGGGCGTGCGGCTCTGACCAAGCGCCTGGCACATTTATGGGCCGCGCGATCCCTACTCCGCCGCGGTGGCCGCCGGCCGGGGCCGTGCATTCGCTTCGGCGCGCGCATTCTGCTCTTCAAGCCAGAGCCCATGGTGCTCCTTGGCCCAGTTGACATCGACAGTGCCGCTGCCCATTGCCTCGAACGCGCCTTCCATACCGATCGTCCCGATATAGATGTGCGCCAGCATCGCCGCGATGAAGAGCATCGCCACGATGGAGTGAACGATCTGCGCGAACTGCATCCCTTCGATACCTGACAGATAGAACGGGAACATCAGCACATATCCGGTGGCCGCCACCAGGCCTCCGCCGATGACCACGATCCAATAGATCGCCTTCTGGCCGGCGTTGAAACGATAGGCCGGTGGATGATCGTGACCCACCATACCGCCACGGCGCTTGATCCAATCGACATCCGCCTTGTTCGGGACGTTGCCAGCGATCCACATCAGGAAGATCAGCACGACTCCGATGGTGAACGGAAAGCTGAGGTAGTTGTGCGCGTACTTCGCCCACTGCGACCATTCGGAAAACGCCTCGTGGCCAATCAGCGGCAGGAGCAACGGACGGCCGAACGTGATGTTCAATCCGGAAATCGCCAGAACGACAAAGCAGGTCGCAGTCATCCAATGCACGAAACGCTCGAATAAGGAAAAGCGCACGATTGTGCGGCCGGATCGTCCGCTTTCCAGACGGACCATGCCGCGCGTCAAATAGAAGATCACGAGAACCGCCAGCATGCCGAGGATGGCAACCCCGCCAATCCAACGTAGCGCCACGTTGCGGAATTCACGCCACTCGCGGCCAGCCGGCTGCATGAGCACGCTGGAGCGCTGGTCGGGAATGCTGACGCGCCCCTGGATCCGGTCCGTTTCCTGGAGCAGCTGCCGCTCGCTAACCGAGCTCGCTGTCGGATTGACCTGCTGGGCCGGTGACGGTGCCGGCGCCGCAATGATCAACAGAAGCAATGCCCACGCGCCGATGGTGACTGGAATGAACCTTCCGGATGACGACATGAACTCCTCCTCGGCATCTACGCCGCGTGGCCGCGGCCTGCTTCAGGACTCGATCGTCTCGCGATAGGCGGTTTTCCAGCCCCATGCGCCCGAGCCGTAGCCGCGCTTCAGTACGCGCTCTCTGTAGATCTGGGCGATGATCTCGCCATCGCCGGCGAGCAGCGATTTTGTCGAGCACATCTCGGCGCAGAGCGGCAGCTTGCCTTCGGCAAGCCGGTTCGCGCCGTATTTCTCGTATTCTTCCTTGCTGCCGTCGGCTTCGGGACCGCCGGCGCAATAGGTGCATTTGTCCATCTTGCCGCGGGAGCCGAAATTGCCGACCTTCGGATATTGCGGCGCGCCGAACGGACAGGCGTAGAAGCAATAGCCGCAGCCGATGCAGAGGTCCTTGGAGTGCAGCACCACGCCGTCGGCGGTGGTGTAGAAGCAGTTCACCGGACACACCGCAGCGCAGGGCGCATCGGTGCAGTGCATGCAGGCCATCGAGACCGAGCGTTCGCCCGGCTTGCCGTCATTGATGGTGACGACACGACGCCGGTTGATGCCCCAGGGGACCTCGTGCTCGTTCTTGCAGGCCGTCACGCAGGCGTTGCACTCGATGCAACGGTCGGCGTCGCAGAGAAATTTCATCCGTGCCATCGTCGTTGCTCCTTATGCCGCCGCGATCTGGCAGAGAGTGACTTTCGTCTCCTGCATGTTCGTCGCGGGATCATACCCGTAGGTGGTGATCGTGTTCGCGCTTTCGCCTAGCACGATCGGATCGGTGCCCTTGGGGTAGTTGCTGCGAAGATCCTTGCCTGCGAGCCAACCGCCGAAGTGGAAAGGCATCCAGGCAACGCCCTTGCCGACACGCTCGGTGACGAGCGCCTTCATCCTGGCCCTCGAATTGTTCTCTGCGCCCGTGACCCAGACCCAGCCACCGTCCGTGACGCCGCGCTCGGCGGCATCGGCTGGATTGATCTCGATGAACATGTCCTGCTGCAATTCGGCGAGCCAAGGGTTGGTGCGCGTCTCCTCGCCGCCGCCCTCATATTCGACCAGACGGCCGGACGACAGGATGAGCGGAAATTGCTTCGCGATCCCCTTCTCGACCGCCGCCTTTTGCACCGAGAAGCCGATATTGGGCACCCGGAACTGCTCGGCGTCGGGCAACGTCGGATATTTCGCGACCAGGTCGACGCGCGGCGTGTAGATCGGCTCCCGGTGTACCGGAATGGGGTCGGGCAAGCCGAACGCATTCATCCGCGCCTTGCCGTTGCCATAGGGCACGCAACCATGCATGAGCGCGACACGCTGGATTCCGCCCGACAGGTCGAGCGACCACGACACCACGTCTGGCTTGGCCGGGTTGATCTTGTTGATAACAGCCATTTCGGCTTCCGTGAGCTCCGTGTCCCAGCCGAGCTTCTTCAGGCTCGCCAGCGTGAATTCCGGATAGCCGTCCTCGATCGCCGAACCCTTCGAGTACGAGCCGTCCGCGAGCAGGCTGACCTTGCGCGTGGTGCCGTCGGGCAGCTTCTCTTCGCGCTCGACGCCAAAGCGCGGACGGAACGTGCCGCCACCGTCCATCACGTGCAGATTGGTGTTGTAGAGCAGCGGCGTGCCCGGATGCTTGACTTCAGGTGATCCCCAGCACGGCCAAGGCAGACCGTAATAGTCGCCGCCGACCTCGGGATCGTCCTTGGGCGCCCGCATCGTCAGCATGTCGAACTTCGCCTGGTTCTTCATATGCGCCTTGAGGCGCTCGGGCGATTGCCCGCAATATCCCGTCGACCAGCTGCCGCGGTTCATCTCACGCAGCACATCCTCCGCCTCGGGCAGATTGTTCT
Source organism: Bradyrhizobium barranii subsp. barranii (assembly GCF_017565645.3). Lineage (NCBI taxonomy): Bacteria > Pseudomonadati > Pseudomonadota > Alphaproteobacteria > Hyphomicrobiales > Nitrobacteraceae > Bradyrhizobium > Bradyrhizobium barranii. The sequence continues at coordinate 2,550,893 of NZ_CP086136.1, read as the reverse complement.
CGACCTTGATGTTCTTGAACATCTTGTCGGCGAAGCCGAACTTCTTCGCCAGGAGATAGATGATCTCGAGGTCGTCCTTCGATTCGAAGATCGGCTTCACGACCTGCTCGCCCCATTGCAACGAGCGGTTCGAGGCAACGCGCGAACCCTTGCACTCGAATTGCGTGGCAACCGGGAGAATGTAGACTCCATCCTTGCGTCCCGCCTCGACCGAGAGCGAGGCCCAGGTCGTCGGATGCGGGTCGGCGATGACGAGCAGCTCGAGCGCCTTCAGGCCATTAAGGGATTCAGGAATGCGGGTGATGCTGTTGCTGGCGTGCCCCTGCACGAACACGGCCCGCACATTGTCCCTCTGCGCGATCCGATCTTTCGGCAGCGTCACCGCTTCGAACCAGCGGGTCAGCGGGATGCCGGGCGTTTCCATGATCTGCTTGGAGTCGAAGCGCGACTTCAGGAACTCATGGTCGACTTCCCAAACCCGCGACCAGTGCTTCCACGCGCCTTCGGCGAGCCCGTAGTAGAACGGCAGCGTGACGATATCGAGCCCGACATCGGTCGCGCCTTGCACGTTGTCATGGCCACGGAAGATGTTGGCGCCCATGCCCGCTCCGCCGACATTGCCGGTCATCAGCAGTGCGATGCAACTGGCCCGCACGTTGGCGGTGCCAACGGTCTTCTGGGTCTGGCCCATGGCCCAGATCAGCGTTGCCGGCTTCTCGGTAGCAAACATCTTGGCGACGCGCTTGAGCTGCTCGCTGGGAATGCCGGTGACACGCTCGACTTCTGCCGGATTCCACTTCTCCACTTCTTTCCGGAGATCATCGAATCCATAGACCCGCTGTCGGATGAACTCCTTGTCTTCCCACCCGTTCTGGAGGATGTGCCACATCATGCCGTACAGCACCGGGATGTCGGTGCCCGGCCGCATCCGAACATATTCGGTCGCGTGTGCCGCGGTTCGCGTCAGGCGCGGGTCGATGACGACAAAGTTGGCCTTTTGAAGCTCCTTGCCCTCAAGCAGATGCTGCAACGATACAGGGTGCGCCTCGGCTGGATTGCCGCCCATGATGACCTGGGTCTTGGCATTGCGGATATCGTTGAAGCTGTTGGTCATCGCGCCGTAGCCCCAGGTGTTGGCCACGCCGGTAACGGTCGTTGAATGGCAGATGCGCGCCTGATGATCCGTGTTGTTGGTTCCCCAGAACGCGCCAAGCTTGCGGAACAGATAGGCGCCTTCGTTCGTCATTTTGGCCGAGCCGAGCCAATAGATGGAATCGGGCCCAGATTTCTCGCGGACTTCCAGGAGCTTGTCGCCGATCTCGTTGATCGCCGTATCCCAGGAGACACGCGTCCACTGCCCGCCCACAAGCTTCATCGGATAGCGCAGCCGCCGCTCGCTGTGCACGAGCTCGCGCACCGAAGCGCCCTTGGCACAATGTGATCCGCGATTGATCGGGGACTCCCAGCTCGGCTCCTGGCCGATCCACACCCCGTTCAGCACCTCCGCCGTCACGGTGCATCCAACCGAACAATGCGTGCAGACGCTCTTGCGAACGGTTGCTCCCGATGTGAGGGGACCTGCCACTGCTGCTTTCCCCTTGCGGATGCCGCCGACCGGCAGGGTGCTCACTGCGGCGAGAGCGCCGCCACCAAGGCCGGACCGGAGCAGGAAGGTGCGGCGGTCGAGACCATTGGTTTGCCCGGACAAACCTCCCGCGATTGATCCGCGTGAAGCGGATTCGGAACGCTGTTGTGTTCTCCTGATCAGCACGGCCGCCTCCTCTCAACCCGGATAGCGATTGACACGGTAGTACGCCTTCACATGATCGGTCTCCTTGTAGCGCGCCTTGCGTTTCTCATCGTCGGTCTCGCTGTCCGCCTGAGCAGGCGTGATCAAGGGCGTTGCCAGCGTCGCGCCCGCACCGACCGTGCCGATGCCGACCTTGCGAAGGAAATCGCGGCGTCCGACTGTCGTTCTCTGCTCGTCCTTCATCGCATCTCTCCTGGACCAGCGGCGCTGGTCAGTTGACGAACGTGAAAGCCTCGGATTCGATTTCCAGAAAATTTCGTCCAAGTGTTCCGACCGACCGGTAGAATTTGGCGTTTTCCGCCTTCTCCATGTCGGCAAACAAACGTCCCATCCAGCGGGACACATGCTTCTCGAAGAATGTGCGCTGTGCTTCCGTTGGCACCGGAAAGCGTGCCACCGCAAGGCCCGCCATGATCTCGCACAGCGTCGCCGCGTGATCCTCGGGCTCAAAATTGCTCTCGACCCGCTCAATGCCGAGCGCGGCGAGATCGTCGCGCAGACGCGACAGCGGACGCTCGTGGAGAAAGCCCGTCAAGTAATAGGATGCGTAAGGCAGCAACTCGCCGCGCCCCAGACCGACGAAGAGGTCAAAATATTCGCGCTCGACCTCGGATACGGCCGCTACCGATGCAGCTTCTGCAAGGGTTGCGTGGGCGCGTCCAAGCGGCGTCGCATCGCCATGCAGTTGCGCGATCTGCTCGAGCAATGCGGCCGACGGCGCGGACGAGAGCAAGGTTGCAAGCAGCGCGTATTCCTGCGCGCGCGCGGCATCGGTCGGATCAACCGCGTCGTCCGGCGCGGCCGGCTCGCTATAGAGATCGGGACGAAGCACTTTGCGCGACACACCCGTTGCGCCTTCGACCGCAATCACACGTTGCGCGGGCACCCTGTTCCAGTTCGACACCGAGGGCTGGGCAATACCGATTTTTCGGGCAAGCTCGGCAACGCCGCCCGCCGCATCGATGGCTCGTTCAAGGCCCGCATCGCGCATGCCGACCTCCCATCCAGGGGGCCAAGCGCTTGATTGCGTTTGCGTAACAAAGACTAGCCGCGTGTCCGGGAGCGGTCAATTGATAGCCATAGCCTGAGGCTATCGCATTTAGTCGCAGTCTACCGGGGCAACGCCCCGCCATGGGTGCGGCGCCGAAGGGGAGTCTCTTCACTCGCAGCTACGGGTTGCGATGCAGTAGAATTCGACGGCAATTCCGCGGCTGCGAACTCGCCGAGTGGTCGAGGTTCCGTGATCGCCTTCACCGGATTTGATGATTGCTCGAAACCGGCCTCCGCGGGAGCCGATCGCGCGGCGTCTTCAGCAGCCTCGCGCGGATTGGGGAGGCCCTCGGCGGCCTCTACCACGCCCCCGACGACGCGGCGGACGAGAGCGTCAATTTGCTCGGCCGAATAGTCCAGCGGACCGAAGCCAGCCATGGCGTTCGGGTCGTTGAAGTCCCAGGCGTTTTCCGCCAACCCCACGAAATCGCGGATGGTGGGATCGGCGCTCCAGGCGCGACGGAGCGCCGCCCGGCTCAACTCCTGCGGAATGCCTTTGCGCAGGAAAGCCCTGATGTCGGTGGCAGCATCGATCGATTCAATCGGGGGCAAGTTCGACAGCTCCGTCTCCGGGGGAGCCGGCTCTGCCGTGGCCCGGTTGGACAGCGCCGGCCCATGCGCCTCAGCGGCTTCTTCAGGGGCTGGTTCAGCGTGACCGGCCTTCGCCTCTAGCTTGCGGCGCGCCCAGCGCGCCAGGAATTGCTCGTCGCTCATTCGTGCTCACCGTCGTGGTGACGCCGCGCAAGCGCCTCAGGATCGGCGCGGCGTCGCTCGCGCTTGACGAATTCCCTCTCGACGTGGTGCTCGGCGATGAAATTTTCAATCGCCTTATGCAGTATCTCAGGCATTGGCACCGCTTCGACCAGATTGGCACCCGCTTCCGTGAATGCCTCGCCTTCCGCTGGATCTGCGGTGACGGCCGAAACGGCATAGGGCCAGGCGCCCTCGGAGGGAGTCAATACGATCCAGATGCGGGGAGCGCCCGTGGCAAGATTGTCGCGGTAGCGCTCGGTTTCCGAGCGATAGAGATCGACCATGGCGTTCCCGGCATAAAAGAGCGTCAATCCCTCCTGCGCCCGTAGGACAGTCCACGGCATCATCTCCGACTCATCCGGCAAGACGCCGATGCCGCGCCAGACAAAATCAATCCATGGGGAATCCGCCTTGCGGCGCTCGACGACAACGCCGACCGGAATGCGCAACAATGGCAGCGCGCCGGGGCTCACGTTGCAGCCTCCAGGTGCTTGATCGGCAACCCCGTCAACAGATTCTGCGGCTTCATCTGCACCAGCTGATCGGAGGTCGTTGCAAGGATCAGGTAGACCGGCTCGCGCCCGACCGCATCAACGACCAGGTTGGAATCTGGAAAAGCGAGCCGGAACAGCGCCAGCACACGGCTTGCGGTGCGGTCGTCCAGCGCCTCTCCATGCCAAAGCTGGTCGCCCATCCGGGTGGCTTCAGCATCGAGCCCAACATACCAGGTGAGCTTCGCATCGCGCAGGGCGGTGAGCGGCTCAATTCCGACGGCAAATCCAAGCAAATGAGTAATCCAGCGCCCCATGGCCTCTGCCAGCGCAGCGGGGCCCCGCGTTCCGCCGGTGAAATCGAGCGCAAGATCGAACTGATCGCTGCGCTGCCAGTAGCTGTCGGCATTCCCCTCGCTGAGGACGTCGACCTCCGCGCCGGTTGTTGCCCCCAACATGGACATCAGCGACAACACGGGCGTTTGGCTTGGCCCGCCAATGATTTCCTCGTCGCCCAACAGCAGCAAGTGTTCGTGCCGCACGATACGCTGCGGCCGGAAGAACAGTTCGGCCGCGCGCAGCACGAACGGGTCCTCGCAGCCGTCAAGCGCATTTCGCAGGATCACGTGAACAAGGTGGTTCACAAACAGCGGCGGCAGGTTGACGTGACGTGAGCGAACCAATGCAAGGTAGGCCGCTTCCAACGTGGGTTCACGCAGCAGAAGCTTCCGAAATGCCAGTACGAATTGCCAGTTCTCCCGCGCATCTGCATCGGCGATCGCAGCTACCTCCTCCGCAGCGACTGCTCGGCCCGGGTCAGCGAGCAGCTCCTGGTGCAACCTGCGTTCGACCGCGCAAGCGTCGTCCGGCGGCATCAACTCGGGGCGCACGAAGTAGGCCTTCAGGAACTCATCCGTGACCACGAGCCCGCCGCTCGCATTGTGATCGAGCAGATGGTGGCCGCAGGCGATCCAGAAATCCCTCATCGGCGCGACGGCTCCTCGCTCATATTCGCAAGATTGAGATCCTTGTCGGGCTCGGTGTCGTCCTCCACTTCCATGAACGAGAACGCCTTGCCGTGACGCTGGCCCTCGCGCAGTTGCAATCTGCGGAATGACTCGCGGACCTCGCCATTGCTCGCCGAGCGGTGGACCGCGATCAGCGCGCTGATGGGATGCGTGCAGAGTGATTGCGCAAAGGCGACTTCCTCTTCAGCGGCAAGGCGCGCGGTTGCAAGGTCCGGCGCCCCGAACCGTTCGACCAGTTGTTTCGCAAGGAGCTCCACCAACGTCCGGCGATCGCCTTCAGTCGCGGGGACGATTTGCACCAGTGTCGACCAGCCCCAGGATTGCACGCCGAGGAAACCGCTTCGAAACGCCGAACGGTCCTTGCCGCTCAGCTTCGCTGCATCCCGATTACAAAAGCGGAAGGCGCCCGACACCGCCCAATCGCCGGGCTGCGCCGGCACGTCGAACACGAACGTGTCGGATGGATCGAGCGCGATGGTGCGCAAGAGCTTCACAGACGCGGTCCTCCGAGTATTGAATCGAACCATGACGGCGATAGCAAGCCCTTCTTCAGGTCGTGCCGATCGGTCCTGTTTGTCCCAATCCGGCGAGCAATAAGGTCACCGTTGTCAGCGATCACATATGTGGTTTGCCGCGCACGCGGCAACCGACTTAGAAACTCGCGTGCGATGCCGTCGAATCCATAGGCTTGCCAGGCGTCGAGAGCGCGCATCAGATGCCGCACAAAGCTCTCCGTCACCTGAATCGCGCCGGCCTCACCAAAACCCTCCTGATCCAGGGCGGAAGCGAGCGGATAAACGCCGGCTTCCCTGTCGCTCATCGCAACCGTCCGGATCATGGCACCGAACACCAGCCAGCGCGGCGACTCGTCCTCCTTTGCGGACGAAGGCCAGCCGAGCCGCCCGCCACCAACGAGGCCGCCGTCAACACGGATCGCGTCCGGCCAGTCGATCGCAATCTCCTTGTTCGGCGGCGCATACGCGCGCAAGGCGTCGGTCAGCGCCACCATCCCCGCATAGAAAGCGCGGCGCGCGGTACGCAAGGGCTCGCCAGGTTCAAGGACGACTGCGAACTCGGCAAGATCGAACCGCCCCACGTAGGTCAGCGTACCTGCCCCACTCTCTTCGGCGATATGCATGGCATGGGCGAAAGAGTCACGACTTTCGCGCAGCCTCACCAGCGTGAATGGCGGAGGCAGATTGATTGGCTCCGTGACCGATGAGTGCCCAGGGGCTGTCGGTTTCAGGCGGACCTCCAGCTTTCTTTTCTTCTCTCGTGAGAATAACTTAATCGACCAGGAGGGGCGACGCGAGTCCGCTCGCCGTCGTTCCCGGACCTCTTCAGGAGGTGAAGGGCTGCGCATGCCTGATCCGCCGAACACGATCCTGATCTGCTCGTGCGAAGACACGATGCGCCTCGATACGGCCGCCGTGAAGCGAGGATGCCGCAAAAGCGAAATCGCCGAGTTCCGCCAGCTCTGCAGGGCCGAGCTCGATCATTTTCGCAACGCGGCGAAGGCGGAAGGACCGCTCATCGTCGGCTGCACCCAGGAGGCCCCACTGTTTGGCGACGAGGCGAAGGGGCGTTCGGGGAAACTGGATTTCATCAACCTTCGCGAGACGGCCGGCTGGTCGGTGGAGGGAACCAAGGCAGGCCCAAAAATGGCAGCACTGCTCGCCGCTGTGTCCGAGGCTGCGCCTGCTTTTCCGTTTGTCACCCTATCGAGCGAAGGGGTGATCCTGATCTATGGCCGCGACGAACTTGCGGTCGAAGCTGGTCGATTGCTTGCCGATCATCTCGACGTGACGATCATGATCACAAAGCCGTCACAGATTATGCCGCCGGCGACGACATCCTTTCCGATCGTCCAAGGAACGATCCGTAACGCCAAGGGCCATTTGGGGGCCTTCGAGTTGACGGTCGACGACTATGCGGCCCCCCGCCCCTCCTCGCGCGATACGCTCGTCTTCGAGGCTCCGTGCGACGGCCTGACTTCGCGCTGCGACATCGTCCTTGATCTCTCCGGCGGGAAGCCGCTTTTTCCTGCGCATGACTTGCGCGACGGCTATCTCCGCGCGGATCCGCGGGACCCGGCCGCGATGCTGCGTGCGGTGCTCAGGGCACGCGACCTCGTCGGCAACTTCGACAAGCCGAAATACGTCAATTTCACCGCAGAGATCTGCGTCCATTCGCGCTCGAGGCTGACGGGTTGCCATCGCTGTCTCGATCTCTGCCCGACCGGAGCGATCACGCCACATGGCGATCACGTCAAGATCAACGCCGAGGTCTGCGCCGGATGCGGCCAGTGCGCCGCGGCCTGTCCGACGGGTGCAGCAACCTATGCCCTTCCGCCGCCCGATGCGCTGCTGCACAAATTGCGCGCAATGCTTTTGACCTACCGCGAAGCCGGCGGCTCCGGTGCGGTCGTGCTGCTGCACGACACCCAACATGGCAGCACGCTGATCGATGCGCTCGCCCGCCACGGCGACGGGCTTCCCGCCAATGTGCTGCCGTTCGCCGTCAACGAGGTGACACAGGTTGGATTGGAAGCGGTCGTGGCATCCTTCGCCTATGGCGCAGCGGGGATACGCTTTCTCCTCCGCGCGAGACCTCTGCACGACATCTCCGGGCTTTCTCAAACCATAACGATGGCTGATGCCATTGTTTCCGGATTAGGTTTTTCGGGGCGCCGGGTTGCGACTATCGAAACGGACGACCCGGACGTGCTGGACGAAGTGCTGCGGTCGATTGAACCCGCGCCGGCCGTGGAGCGTCCCGCAACCTTCAAGACGGTAGGCAAGCGGCGCGACCTGCTTCGCTTCGCTCTTCACGAACTGCACCGCGTTGCGCCTGTGCCGACCGACGTCATTGCGCTGTCCCAGGGCGCGCCGCTTGGTACGGTTACCGTCAATACGGACGGATGCACTTTGTGCCTGGCCTGCGTGTCGGCCTGTCCCACCGGGGCTCTCCGCGACGATCCCGAACGTCCCGTGCTTAAATTCGTCGAAGATGCGTGCGTGCAGTGCGGATTATGCCAGAGCACCTGCCCGGAAAAGGTGATCACTCTGAGGCCGCAGATCGATTTCCGGGCCGCAAGGGCTCCGGCACGGATCATCAAGGAGGAAGAGCCGGCGCTTTGCATCCGCTGCAATAAGCCCTTTGGGGTAAAGAGCACGATCGAGAAGATCGCTGCGAAACTCGAGGGCCGACACTGGATGTATCCTGCGGGCGACAAGCGGCTGGACGTGGTCAGAATGTGCGCGGACTGCCGCGTCACCGCCATGAGTGAACAACAGTTCGACCCGTTCGCCGGCGTGCCCGAACGCGCTTCGCCTCGCGCGACCGATGATTATCTCCGTGAGCGTGAGACCAAGCGTTAGCTACTTGGCGGTGGCGCGCGCCAGGAAATCCGTAAGCGCCTTGCGATCCTTCGCGGATCCAATCCGCTGCTCTGGCATTTTTGTGCCAGGCGTATAGGCGTTCGGACCGAGTTCGAACAATTTTGACACGGTCTCGGGCGTCCACACGATGTCCATCGCTTTGAGTGCGTCGGAGAAGCGATAACCAGGCAGCGACGCGATCCTGCGGCCGTACAAGCCCGCAAGCGTGGGGCCGGCGCGCTGTGCGTCCTGCTCGGACAGGGTATGACAGGCAACGCACGCCCTGAACACCTCGGCCCCGTGATCTCCCGTATAGGCTGCAAGCGGATCGCGCGGCGTGGCTTGCAACGATGAGCCGATGGGGGCGCCGGTCAGCGCATTCCAACGCCGGATCCTGCCTTCGACGCCACCCGTCAGCAATGTTGCGTTGTCCGGCAGGAAAGCGACCGACCACACGGGCGAACCTGTATCGAACAGGCTTCGCGCGATGCTTCGCGCCTTTCGGTCGATGACCGCCACGACACCGCCAATTCCTGCAGCAGCGACCGACGTGCCGTCTGGAGAGATCGACAACGCGACAATCGGCGTCTGGCCAGCTTGCACCTCGCCGCTTTCCCGGCCCTCCGACATCAGAAAGCGTAGCTTGCCATCCGCACCACCCGTTACGATCTCGCCGTCAGACGCGACTGCCACGGCATTAAGGGGTGAGCCCAGCGTGATGACATTTGGGGTGCCACCCGCCAATGGCCAGATCCTCAGTTCACGATCGTAACCCACGCTCACCAGCGATCGTCCATCCGGCGTGAATGCGACGCCGTTGACGTTCTGCGCATGCCCTTCCAGCACCTGCTGCGCGCCATCGCCGAGCGACCAGATACGAACTGTATGGTCCCAGGAGGCAGAAGCCAATCTTGCGCCATCCGGCGAGACTGCAAGTGAAGCGATCGGCGCGCCATGGCCCTCGAAAACCTGATCCGGCTGCTGCCGGCCAGGCGTCCAGATCGCTACCTTCGCATCCGCTCCGGCAGTCACCATCCGCCCATCCTTCAGGAAGGACACCGCGTTCACCGCATCGGAGTGAAAGCGAAGGACCTGCTCGGCGGATTCGGTCTTGAGCGACCATCGGATGGCGGCGGTGTCGAAGCTGCCCGACAGAACATTGTTGCCATCACTGGAAATCGCAATCGCCCGCACGGGCCCACCGTGACCTGTCAATTGCGCTGGCGCCGGCGCTGAATGCATCGCCAACAGAGCGGCAACGATGCAGAGACTGGTGCTGAGACGTGGGACCCAATTCATCTGCGGCTTACAGGTCGTTCGAGCATGTCGTCGGTGTTGACACGGCGTACGTGCACTCGCTCGGTCTCGTCAATGATTGAAGCCGTTATCCGGTTTCCATGCTGCACCGCAGGACGGGCATGGCTCCGCTACTCAATGCCGCAACGGCTGTTGTCGGCTTGAACCGGGCATAGCCTGAACCTATGCTTGATCTGACACGTCGAGGACGACGTCATGCAAATACGACCTAAAACGTATCTGCATTTCATTTCGTTGTGGCGATCACTTCGCAATGCGATACCGCCACACCATGACGATGTGCCCGCTGAAACGTCACCGCTCCTCATCTATACCGCGGCCGTACTGATGCTTCTCTTGGCCATTCTGGAACTGGACGCTCATCGAGGCGAACTGGAATTGCTCGGCCTTTTGGGGAACGACTACCCGATTCCGCCCGCTTTCCTGGGCCCGTAGCCCCGCCTCTCGACCACGATTTCGTTCGACCTCGCAGGCTCAAGCGCATCAATTTGCGAGCCCTGGCTGAACGGTCTGCTGCGCGGCCTTCTGCCTAAAGCGCGATGAGATTGGGATGAATCGTCATCGCGCTTTAGGTTGTTGTTTGAGCATGATCTTTTCGGAGAACCGCTGCGCACTTTTCCGGATCATGCTTTAGCGCTTGGAATCCCGCGGAAAGACCAATGACCGATCGTCAAAATCGTCGACCGGCAGCTTGTCTGCGCTTCGACCGCCTTGCATGCCCTGCAATGTCGACGTGCTTGATGTTCCGGCGCGCCCGACCGTTGCGTTCGAGTGTGATCGCGGGATGCCGGTCACAGCAGCAAGCAGACCAACAGCGGCGATGGAACAAATGATCAAAGGCTTCATGCGAAATCTCCTGTCCGCCAGAAATCCCCGCAGCGATCTGATTAGCGCGAAGCCTGACGTGGGGGTGTGAGCCGCCTCACACCTCCCGGGATTCTTGCGCTCAGCGCCTGTCAGGTTCCTAGTTTGGAACCGTCAGAGCCGACTTCATCCCCCGGAGCGAGGTTCGTCGACCGCGCGGGGCGGCAAGGCTTGTTGGGCGCGATTTGTTTGGCGCGCTCTCAGACCATCTACCGCACCAGTTTCGCACCAGAAACGATCTCACCGGAACACAACGAACACGACCGAACGCAGACCAAAACGCGTCCAGATCAACGAAGCCGACTTCGAAGCGGCCGCATTGGCACGGGGGCGGCTCAGTTTTCGGACAATCACATCTTGATCGCATTCGCGAAGAGCCTGTCACCCCACTCGTACAACGGCCGCATGAAGTCCGATTGGGTGTGGATTGCTCGACCTTTGCGTTCACGCCATTTTCGTCCGTAGGTATCGAACGGAAAGTGTCGCATGTAGTAGTCGCAGGTATCTTCCCAATGGTCGACCGACAACGATTTGCCGTAGTGCTGGCAATAGAGGCCAGTCGCCACGCGTTCAACGCCACCCGGCTCGCGCGCATGGTGCTCTGCGAAGGTGACCTGCAACCGGTTTCGCCACAACATCAGAATGTCTCGCCTTTCCGGACCAAAGAAACGACGAAAGTCCAACAGTTCGCGATCGGCCTGATAGGGTGCGTGGTCCCCAGGAGTCATATAGGCATCGAACAGTTGAACCCGCACGCCGTCGCATTCGCTAGAATGCGTTCCTTTTATGAATCCGCGTAAATCCCCGGTAACGCGCTCATCCGCATCGAAGCAAAACATCCAGTCGAACTGCAAATGCTCGCGCGCCGTCTGCAACAAGAGGCCGCGATGCCGACCCTCAGCAATCCGGCGCGCCTCGATGTCAGCTTCCCACGACCGATTTGTCACAATCAGAGCGACTTTCGGATGTTCGCATAGAATCTCCAGCGTACGATCCGTGCTCGCGTCATCATAAGCGACAATCGCATCGACCTGCTTGCCCACGTAATCCATTGTGTCTCTGAGAATAAGCGCTTCGTTACGAACGCGGGTAGCGCCGATTAGAAGGTGCTTGTCACCCAATAGACCTGTGTTGCAAGCAATGATTCGTTCGCCCTCGCGAAGTAGCCAACCAATGGTGCCCGGCATGATCGACGCCTCCCGACTTTAAAAAATTGACACCAACGATGGCGGACGGGCGCGTATCAGCAAGATTAAGAACTCTCGTTGTCGCCGCATCGAGCCGGCGAGCCGCCCCTCTTGACCATCCCTCCCCTTACGCGATTTCGTGACATCTTCTCGAAGAGGTTGTTAGATCAGCGAATGTAAGGCCGTGACCGCGGCCTCGCGGGTCTCCACAGGAACGAACAAATTTATCGAATGTGGTGATAGAACGTATTTTTCAACGACAATCCCGCGGGATTGCAGAATTTGTATCGCCCGAAATGGCAAGTCTGAAGAAACGCCGCCGAAGCAAGTAAGGCTCACCGAACTTAAAGTCTCACGCTCTTTGCGCAAGTCCTTGCTCCTTTCCAGCGTGCGCAGCAGAGTATCGAGCGATTCCGACTCGCAAGTCATCATGATGCGCGTTTTTCCGGCGGTGAAAGCCGAGGCGAGGACTTGCGGCCAAGATAGGCCGTTTTGCTTGAGATGCTGCGCAAATTTCTCAAAACCGTGACTGAGATTCGTCGAAGCGATCTCCACATGCTCAATACGAGCCATCGAGTTGACGGCCAAGACTTTGCTTTCCATTCCGATAATCTCTTTCATCACTCGCGTGCTGTGTTCGGAATTGCCCCATTTTCGCAAATACAAAGGGATATTTTGGCTTTGTGCCAGCTCCACGCTCCGAAAATGCAAAACCTTGGCGCCCCAAAAACACATTTCGGATAAGGATGCAAAATCCAGCCGGCGCAATGGCTTTGCGTCGCCACGACGCGCGGATCGGCCGAGCAAATTCCGTCGACCTCTTTGATAATTTCACAGCGCTCGGCCTTTAGCGCCGCAGCCATGGCGACTGCAGTGGTGTCGCTGCCGCCCCTGCCTAGTGTGGTGATCTCTTTGGTTCGCGGATTCACGCCTTGAAAGCCCGCTAAAACCACGATGCGTCCGCGACCGAGTTCTTCGAGCACGCGCGCAGGCCGCACATCTAAAATTCGCGCGGAAGAATGAGATTCGTCTGTCATTACACCGGCCTGACTCCCGGTAAAACTAATGGCTGGCGCACCGAGATCAGACAGGGCCATGCTCATCAACGACATGCTGATGCGCTCACCGGTCGTTAGCAATATATCCAGTTCGCGGCGGTTGGGATGCGGGCTTACTTGATAAGCCGCCTTAATTAATTCGTCGGTCGTCTTACCCATCGCTGAAACGATCGCCACGACGCGATGACCACGGCTGTGCAAATCGGCGAGGCTCCTCGCAACCGCGCGGATTTTTTCCGGGGTTTCTAGACAGACGCCGCCGTATTTTTGCACGATGGTCGGATTGTTGCGCATTTACGTGCGACGGCAGCTGTATGAGCGGTGGCTTGATGTTCGCTTCGCTCCGTCGGATAGTTTCATGCATCTAGCTCCAGAACTGCTTGCGGTCCGCGCAAAGATTGGATCACCCCTATCGAATTTCGCGACGTTTTTTCCACGCGCCAGCGCGTCTCTGAGGTTCAGAGATTAGGCCAGTGCACGCGGTTGCCCACGTACCTCTCCGCTCATCGCCTTTCACAGCTCTCCAAGTATTCGATACAAGAATCGTTTTTCTTGGCGGAAGATTGGCGGTCACGACAAGATCGGCTGGGTAACGCTAAAGGTTCTGTCGACCCGAAAAATAATCCCTGAATGAAAGTGTCGTACCGGTTTCGCCGGGAAATGGCCACACGCACGTCCTCGGACCAGCGGTGCCGCCGACCCGTCTCCACCGCTTCAAGCCGTTCGACTTGGGCACTGAGCCCATCACCGTCCATCAGGACAGTTCTCAATACCGCGCCTCTTTCGGCAAGGCGGCCCCGCCGGATGTGTCCTAACAGAGTGGCCCGACATCGTGTTTTCTAGGACGTACCAAGACTTGTCAGCCTTGCACTCCCCAAAGGCCTTGCCCAAGGCAGCTAACGAAATTTTGGGTCCAAATGCTGGACATAATCGATGTGGATCAAATATCATCCACCATTGCGCGCGATTGTTCCAAGCTCCGAGAGCTTGGCGGCCGGGCCCTGTCGGCTGAGACAACAACTGACGCCCCCCGAGCCCGTGCCTACTTTCGCTTGGTTGCCCTGAGTTAGTGCGTCGCTACCAGCAAGGTTGCGCTATGCTGAAACACTTGCTCATTGAAGTCATTGGTCACGTTTCCGGTCTCAGCGACGCGCAGCTTGAACAAATTGAGCGGTCATTGCCCGCGACCAAGGCGCTGATCGATCTTCTCAGTAAGGCACATCCGATCATCGAACAGGCGGAAACGCTCTATAATGAGGCGCAGCCGCTGATCGATCAAGCTAGGAAAGAGTGGCAAACGGTCGGCCCTGCAGCGCACATTTTGATTGATGTGATCTCACATCATCTCAACAAAGGCAGTTCGCCGGCGGAGGCCACTGAGGCAGTGCGCGCGGCGCTCGGCGGGTCAATACAGAACGTTGCGCAGGATCGTGGGATGGACCGGGGAATGAACCGCGTGACCGTGTTTGGGGGGACCGGCTTCGTTGGTTGTCGCGTTGTACGCCATTTGAGCGCCTCCACCGTTACGGTGCGTATAGCCTCACGGCATCCTGCGCGGGCCGAGGGCGACAACGCGGAACAGGTCATCGCTGATGCCCATGACGAGCGCTCTGTAGAGGCCGCCGTTATGGGTGCCGACGGCGTCGTCAACGCGATCAGCCTTTACACCGAGCATGGAGGCGACACATTTCATTCGGTGCACGTCGAAGCGGCCGCCAGGATCGCTGGAGTGGCACGGCGGGCCGGGGTCAAACGGTTTGTGCACCTATCAGGCATAGGCGCTGACCCCACATCGCCTTCGCCCTATATTCGCAATCGCGGCGAGGGCGAGGTGGCTGTGCAAGCGGCATTCCCTGGCGCAGTCGTTATCCGCCCGGCGGTAATGTTCGCGCCGGACGACGCCTTTCTCACGACAATTCTTGGGCTGCTTCGGACCCTGCCGGCTTATCCGCTATTCGGCGACGGCAGGACGATGCTTCAGCCGGTGTACGTGGACGACGTCGCCGCGGCGATCGCACAGGTCCTGCGGCAAACACAAAGACCGTTTCCAATCTACGAACTGGCCGGCCCGCGCGTTTACTCATACGGCGAGCTGTTGCGGACCATTGCGCGCACCGCCGGATTGCGGCCAATGCTGGTGCGAGTACCCTTTGCTTTCTGGAATACCGCCGCCGGCCTCGCTGAGATCCTGCCGCACCCGCCGCTCACGCGCAATCAGGTTGAGCTTATGCAGATCGACACGATGGTCTCGGGCAGCCGGCCGGGATTCGGTTCACTCGGAATTTCGCCGCGATCGCTCGAAGAAGAACTCAAAGCGATGCTCGAGCATACAAACGAGGAAACTCAAAACACAAATAAGGGTCGAGCCAGGTAGGGTTGAGACTTCGTTACCGTGTCACGATGTGACTACTGATGTCGGGAAGCGGCTTACCTCCGAGGTCGCGCACTAGGCCCGATAGATCGATGGTCGCAGCTCAGGGGTCAGTTCATCCGCCAAAGTTTTTACAAGAGCCGAAGGGGAATGACACTCCCGAGTGAACCCTTAGCGTGCGGCCAGCCGCCTGGAGCTGTCCGAATTAGGACAATCGATCTGTCACATTAGGATACCCAACGGAGTGCTCCTTTTGCGCAGTCACCTATTCACTTTGACCGGGAATAAATTGAGTTGGCCGGCTCGACTCATCCAGCCCAAGTCCGGACGGCAGGCGGCCCTACCACGCGACTCGCGAGGCGGCGTCGCTGTGTGTAGGGCTATCAGATGTGCTACCAGTTGGGTCGCAAGATGGTAGCGGGAAAAGCAGATCATGACTGACGATCAGGTCAATCTCGTGGTTCGGCACCTTTGCGAGCAATTGCACTTGACGCTCCGATTGAAGGGCAGCGAGGCACATCCACCAAACGCCAAGGATATTGGTTTCGATCCTGCCTCTGTAAGAACTGTGTTGCTGACAGGTCTGCGTTCGGCGGGCTTCACAATCCACCACGAGGCAATCGGGGCGAGCGAAGAGCCGCCGTGGTCCTAACGAAAAGCCCAGGACAGAAGTCCCGCGCCAATGTCCGGGTCGTACGCACCGGTCTACCTTTGAGCCGGTGACTTCCGGTCTACTCGCGTGAACGGAATTTGCCAGACCAACGCGACTGGTCGGGCTCGTGCCAATAGACGTCTTTTGCGTCTACTCAATTATTTGGTCAGCTTGTGCGAGTAGTGTCGTCGGAACTACGAGCTTGAGCGCTTTTGCAGTTCTAACGTTGATCCATAACTCGACCCGCGTCGGCTGTTCGACGGGCAAGTCGCTGGCTCGTGCACCCTCAAGGATTCTTTTGACGTAGTAATCTGATCGAATAAAAAGACGCCGTCTCGACGCACCGTAAGCGAGTAGACCACCTTCCCCGACGAAATCCGGCGATGTCGCGAAGCTCGGAATGCGGTGCATCAACGCCAACGCGGCGATGCGGCTTCGATACGCGAAACGAGGACGACTTCGCGACTCCATCGACCATCGGCCCCGGACCCGGCGAGCGCAAGAGCGCACCCGCGTTAGTATTACTTGGGCCGCTTAACGATACCAGATCGCTTCGCAGATGGCCTCCGGGTGACGATCGTTTCAATACCTTGCAGCGTCCGCGCGAATTCTGACCGCAGGTGCTGCGCGTGTGCTGCATCCTTCGGCTCAGATAAAAATGCAATCTTCACGAAGAAGCGGTTCAATCGCGATGTGACGAGAAGATTGTCAGAGTGTTGCGAGCGTAAGTTCGTGATCTGTCGTCGCATCTCAACGAGATCGAACCGGTCATCGTCGGGCTTATTCGCCAAATGAAGCTCATACCGTTGCGGTAGATAAACGAAGCCGCCGCGCCGAATATCTTGGCGCGACGACCTCGCCATGGTGAACCCGGACGGGGCAATGTCCGGTGCAGAGAGGTTAGCGCTCCGCAGCTCGGGTGCAATCGAAGACGCGGATTAAGCTTGATGTCGTCGCGGAAGGTTAAATCTGGAACAAGCGCTACTGTGGTCTGCAGCACGCCCGCGCGTCCAGTTAAGCGCTCCTTCTCCAGCGACGTCCCGGCCACGCGATCAAGGTCGGAGCCTAGCGCTTTGGCGCGGGTTACGTCGCGCTCAATCGATCGCTCGGACTTGCCAGATTTTGCCGCCGTGTCCTTAGCGAAACTGTCCATAAGGCCGTCAAGCCGCCTTCCGCTTGGGGATCAGCTTCGCCCGTTGCGCCGACGACAGGTCGCGGCGGATCAGGTTTTCGTCGATTTCCATATCCAAATTCAACTTCACGAAGCACTCGCCCGGCGAGCATGACGCCCACGCGAATTGTCGCTATCGAATGCCGCTAGCGCCGCTATTTGTTGATGTAAGTGACTGAAAATACTTGCTGGCGCTCCCTAGGGGAGAGCGTCATATCTGCAAGACCAACGGCTTAGCGGACAATTTGGGGCAAAGTTCGGTCATTGAAACTCAAAGTGTTTCTGGCTCTGCCCCCAAACCGGATTTCGAACCGCTCGAACGTTCTGTCTACTTTGGCCGCGAAAGACTGGGGCATTACAGTCGCGTCGGAGAGCGGTTATACGCAGCCTACGACGCCGACAATCGTCCGCTCGGCGAATTCGAGGCAATACGAGCCGCCTATGCTGCGGTAGCTCGCACTGGCGGTGCGTGATGCACATCCTGACACCCGCCGCAGCGACCCTCTATAACGGCATCAACGCAGCCCTGTCGCCCGACCAGCTCGATAGCCTCAGTCGCTCGGTTTGGCACCTCCTGGGCCAAGGCGCCATCGGCGATGACGACGCGACGTTCCTGAGCCAAGCGATCGAAAAGCGCCGGCCGCAGCGTGCAACCAGCTTCACGACTGGAGTTCCGATCGCAAGGGTCGCTCGCCAGCTGTCGCGATTTGTCCCGCGCCCATGCCGTAAGCGGCTAACCGACGAAGAGCGGACCAGGCGCCGGCAGCGAAAACGGATGCTCGGCGGCTCTAGCGCAATGCCCGACAAGCTACGCCATCACTACACCGAGGGTGAGCGCGCCGTGCTCTGCATCGTTGCCGGCGAGGTCAAACGTCACGGCATCTGTGACCTCTCGATCGACGAGATCGGCGATCGTGCCGGCGTCGGGAGAACCACGGTACAGAACGCAATGCACCAAGCTCGGCTTCTTGGCCACATCCAGATCAAGGAGAGGCCGCAACGAGGAGCGAAGCACCTGACCAATGTTGTCCGGGTGATCTCGACCGAGTGGCTGGTCTGGATCAAGCGCGGACCGTCGGCGGCCACGGGATGCCGACCGGCGGGCACCCTCGCTGTCGGCACAGGGTCCAAATCGTCCGCAAATATGAGTACCTCAAAGAATACAGATATAAAAATAGAAGAAGACGGTGCAAACCAGTTGGCCCGGGTGCCAGCCGGCTGGCACGTCAGGGCTATGCGGGCAACACGCGGAGATGCTGCGGAACACCACCGACAGCAAGCAGTACGGAAAAGGGACCGAAATGCCTTCTGACGAGTATTGCAAGTCTCCGCATTGGATGAGGCTGACGGAGCGACGTCTGACTGTGGAACGGCACCGATGCAGTGTGCCGGGTTCTCGCTTGGCAGCGCGGACCGCAATTGTCGCAACGAAGCGGCTTCAACATCGATGAGCGGCCGCGACAAGGCCGAGAACGACGCCTTCGAATCTGAGCCGCATCACGTAAGCGAAATGGGGTGATAACTCGAGCATGCCCCGACTTGTTCATCGGCCGTTCCTCACGGAACCCGTGCATGGTCGGATGAACCTAGGGACGATCGAAGAGAAAGGTAGGTGGGAGCACGTCAAAGTCTAAAATCTCCCCACGGACCGGTAGTCCAGTGACGGATTTTTTGCCGCAAAATTCCGCGAGATTATTTTTTTGTGCGCGCGGTGCAGCGGAGCTGCTGTCGCCACATGCAATCCGATGGGTACCCAACTGCCAGATATCGCCTGGCTGCGACACGGCGCTTTCGGCTACCTCGGGATCTCGTCCTCGTCCGTCAGGCCACCTTCCACCTGCGAAAGCGCCTTGGCCAATTCCATTGCGTCGGAGTTCGGCTTTACGGCGGCAGCCGCAGCCGGCACCACCACCACTCGATCGCCCGCGCTGCTAGAGCTCGCCACGGAGGAAGTAGAGGAAAAGACGTTATCGACGGAGGGGGTAGTCAAAACTCTATGGATTGACCGGGACCGGTGTCCCTAGTTCATATGCAAAATTGTGGAATTGAATACAAAAAGCAACTGGCAAGGGCAGGCGAAGCGAGGGGGTGGGGGTGGTCAATTCCTCATCGCTTCCTCAGTCGCGGACCGGCCCCACTCTCATTCACGGATTTTTTTTCGCGCAGCGCGAATTTCGGCTCGATCGAAAGAAGCTATGGCGCCGCCCTCTAGAAAAAGATTCGATATCTCAAATGCCTACACCGAGAAAGGCGGGCTGTCGCCCGGCAAATCTCTATTGGATGCGGGCATTTGTTTTCAGACCGCGTCTCGCAGATGCTTTTCGATATCGCGCACAGGGTGCTTGGTGAGGTCCTTGTCGAGTTCGGCGACGATCCGATGCCTCACGTCGGCATGAACGGCCGAGCGAAGCTCCGCCAGCGTGAGGCGTCGCAGGTCGCTGCCCTGCTGTGGCAAGGGCTCCCGCAAAGGGGCGCTCACACAACCTTGCCAACAACTGCGCCAATTCCGGCCGTCAGTGCCATCGCACAGGCGCCCCAGAATGCCACTCGTATGGTTGGCCTTAACAGGCCGGCGCCTCCTGCCTTGGCACCGATCGCGCCGAGCAGTGACAGGAAGAGCAACGAACCTGCAGCGACGGCCGGGATCAACACGTTGGACGGGGAGACCAGGACAAGCGCAAGCGGCCCTACCGCTCCGACGGAGAAGGTCGCGGCCGATGCCAACGCGGCCTGTACGGGACGAGCGGTGCTGATTTCCGAAATGCCAAGCTCGTCCCGGGCGTGCGCGCTCAAGGCGTCCTTTGCCATCAATTGCTTAGAAACCTCGCGAGCGAGGCCGGCCTCGACGCCTCGCGCGACATAAATCTGCGCGAGTTCCCCCCTCTCAAACACCGGGTCGTCTGCCAGTTCGCGCCTCTCTCGCGCGAGGTCGGCATGCTCCGTATCCGACTGCGAATGACTGAAACATATTCGCCAGCCGCCATGGACATGGCGCCGGCAACCAGCCCGGCGATCCCAGTCAAGAGAACATCGCTTCGGGAGACGGCAGCCGACGCCACTCCCAGGATAAGACTTGCGGTTGATATGATTCCGTCATTGGCGCCAAGCACAGCCGCTCTCAACCAGCCGATGCGCGCAACGAGGTGGGTCTCTTTGTGGAGGCGGCTTCTGTCAAATACTCTCTCAACCGCCCTTTCCTGCCCTGCGGAGGCCGGTTGAAGAGCTTGCTAACGGTAAACAGCCGACGTGATACTTTCTTTCACACTTCGTGATTTTCGGTCACGACCACCCCGCAGGTGCATCACGATCGATTCCTTGATCTTAATCTCTGGAACCGGGAGCCACCCGTAATGATCTAAATCAACAAGGTACTGCATAACGGCGGTTCTGAGCGAACTAGGCGCTCAGAGATCACCCGTCGGGTGCGGCATATTTTCTGACAACTGGTCTTCCAGACGAAAGCACGAACGGCAGAAGCCGCTGAGAGCCGTGCTCAGCTGCTAAGACCTGCAATTCCCTGATGGCAGCATTCCGTCTAAGCCTCGATCAGGCCGCGCTCATGACAGGCCTTATCGTAGGGAAACACCACCGCCGGATCCGGCCTGTGGAGGCGACGGTGCTTGCCCGGATAATTCAGCCGCCACAGCACATCGCGAATAATGTTAAGTCGCGCATGTTCCTTGTCATCGGCTCGGACCAAGGTCCAGGGTGAGGTGACGGTGTGCGTCCGCTCCAGCATCTTGTCCCGTGCTTCGGAATAGGCCTTCCAATACTTCTGCGCCTTGGCATCGATGGGGCTCAACTTCCATTGCTTCAGGGGATCCCTTTGGCGGTCAGCGAGCCGTCGCTTCTGTTCCTGTTTCGAAATATCCAGGTAGTACTTGAGCAGGGTGATACCTGAACGCTCGATCATTGCCTCGAACGCCGGCACGGTCTCGAAAAATTCCTCGGTTTCCTCCTTGGTGCAAAAGCCCATGACACGCTCAACTCCGGCCCGGTTGTACCAGCT
Organism: Bradyrhizobium barranii subsp. barranii; assembly: GCF_017565645.3. NCBI lineage: Bacteria > Pseudomonadati > Pseudomonadota > Alphaproteobacteria > Hyphomicrobiales > Nitrobacteraceae > Bradyrhizobium > Bradyrhizobium barranii. Next base: position 2,529,752 of record NZ_CP086136.1, on the reverse strand, counting down.
GCGATTGAACAGCACGATCTCTCCTGCCGCGGGCAAGTGCGAAACGTGACGCTGGAAATACCATGAACTCTGCTCCCGATTGCTTGGCGGCCCCAGCGCCACGACGCGGGTATCGCGCGGGCTTAGATGTTCGACAATCGACTTGATGGTGCCATCCTTGCCGGCGGCGTCACGACCTTCGACGATGACAAGGATACGCTGGCCGCGCTCAATCACACTGCGCTGCAGCTTGACGAGCTCGATCTGCAGACGGACCAGCAGCGTGTGGTATCTATGGCGGCTCAAATGCTTCGGAAGCGGCGGCCGGTTCTTCATGGTGTGCTCCTCCTAGTCGCCTCTGGTTTCAGTCATCTGGAGCGACAATTGCATGGGCTCGTCAACTCGGCCACACTTCCCGAAGGGGACCGCCGGACAAGGGGCATGGCCAGAGGCTGACCGATCGGAGCTTTCGTTGATTACGCTGAAGGTTCTTCACACGACGACTTATCGCTTCAACGAACACGTGCACCTGTTGCCGCACCGCTTGATGCTTCGTCCGCGCGAAAGCCGCGAGCTTCGCTTGATTTCGAGCAACGTCACGGTGACGCCGCAGGCTGCCTTGACCTGGGCGCACGATGTGTTTGGCAATGCGATCGCGACAGCCACGTTTCAGATGACAGCCTCCGACCTGGTGATCACCAGCGTCGCGGAGCTTCAGCTCGACGCGGTTGCATGGCCGGTGTTCGACATCGCTGTTTCGGCCCTATCTTATCCATTCCGCTATTCCGATGACGATTGGACCGATCTCGGCGCCCTGGCCGTCCCCCAGTTCTCGGACACGGCGGGGGTCCTGCGAAACTGGGCACAAATGTTCGTTCGAGGAAGTCGGACCGACACGTTGTCGCTCCTAAAGGACCTCAGCGTCGGCGTTTCCGAAGCTATCCGGTATCAGAGCCGGGAGGATGAGGGCACCCAAACGCCGGTAGAGACCCTGAATCGTGGTTGGGGGTCATGCCGGGATTTCGCGGTCTTATTCACCGAAGCAGCACGCATGCTCGGGTTCGGAGCCAGAATCGTTTCCGGCTATCTTTACAATCCGGAACAACAGAGCATCGGATCGAGCGGTGCGGGTTCAACCCATGCGTGGGCGGAAGTCTTCGTACCGGGCGCCGGCTGGATCACCTTCGACCCGACGAATCGCAGCCTCGGCGGCTTCAATCTGATCCCGGTCGCGGTCGCGCGCGATATCCGCCAGACGATCCCGGTGTCCGGCAGCTTCGTCGGTAGCACCGGCGCTTTCGCCGGGATGTTCGTAGAAGTTTTTGTCACGTCCTAGATCGACCTTGGGCGGATTGCCGGTCGGCCACAGCCAAATTGATCCCCGCCAACGGCAACCTGACAATCATCGAGCCTTTCACTCGATCGGCGCGAGCTTGAGGCGGTTAAGTATCGCGACCAGGTCTTCAAGTTTGAAGGGCTTCTTCAGCACAACCCTGTCGGGGTTGCTGTCTCTGACGCTTTGACCGGTGTTGCCGGTGGAATAGGCGAACGGAACTCCGCGCGCAAAGAGCGCCTCCGCTACCGGATAGCTATCGTCGCCGTTCAGGTTCATGTCGAGCAGCGCGACGTCGAAGGCCTGCGCATCGATCAGCGCGAGCGCCTTGTCGACCGTCGCGGCCGAAGTCACCGAATTGCAGCCGAGGTCGGCAAGCATGTCTTCAATCATCATGACAATCAGCATCTCATCCTCGACCACGAGGGCGCGCCGGCCGCAGAGCAACTTATCCACCAGGGGCACCTCTTGGTAACGGAATGTCCATCGTGCAGATAAGCCCGCTCGGCCGATAGTCCAGTTGCACCTCACCTTCCAGCTCATGAGCGAGGCCGCGCTCGAGCACCCGCGAGCCAAATCCCTTGTGTGCCGGCGGCGCGACGGGGGGACCGCCTCTCTCGCTCCAGCTCAGCACGAGCCTTTTCCCGGCCGGCGTCTCCGCCGTCCACGAGATCTGGACTGATCCGACCGCGTTGGACAACGCACCGTATTTCACGGCATTGGTCGCAAGTTCGTTGAACGCAATACCAAGGGCCAAAGCTGATTTCGGTGGAAAGCGAACGTTCTCCCCCGTGATCACAATACGATCCGCCCGTCCGCCGGAGACCCCGAACGGTTCCAGCGCATCGTGAACGATATCGAGCAGGCCGGCACTCTCCCATTTCTCGCGGGTCAGCAGGTCGTGCGACCGGGAAAGCGCGGACAACCGGGATCCGATGGATTGTCGAATCTGCTCGGGATCGGTCGTCGTTCGCAACGTCTGCCAGACGATCGATTGCACCGTGGAAAGGGTATTCTTGACGCGATGGTTCAGCTCGTCGATCAGCATCCTGGATCGAGCTTCATCTTCCTTGAGCTTGGTGAGATCAATCAGGGATGCAAAATATTGAACGATGTCGCCACCTTCATCGCGCACCGGACTGACGAAGAGCGCGGCCCAGAATTCGCTGCCATCCTTGCGGCGGCAGAACACTTCGGCGCCGTTAGACGAACCCTCGAACTCGGCCTTGGCTCGCGTCAAGGCCTCGACATCCGAACCGCTGGCCATCAGAAAGTTGAAGTCATTTCCGAGCACTTCCTCCCGGTCATACCCGGTCAGAGCGAGAAGACTGTCGTTGGCGAAGATGATCGGGTTGTCGGGTTTTGCCGCATCCGTGAACAGCATGGGCATTCGGGTTGTTTCAGCGGCGACGACAAACGGGCCGAGGTCTTTCCGAAAGCCTTCGACTTCGGCTTCGGCACCTTTCTGCCGGTCAGACTTTTCCGTTATCTCTGGCATGTCCCCGGTCGATCAATGCGCTTTGCAGGCAATGCCGTGATCACGGTCCTGCTTCTTCCTGAATCAAGCGTTTTGATGATAGCATAATAGTCATGCCGCCGGGGAAGTCATTTGCGGTGGGTCAAGATCCCGATCGCCCGGGCCTGCTTAGCTAATTCAGTAACTCCCGGCTGATGAAACAGGGTGACGCCGGCGCATGAAGGCTGACGTTGCATCACCTACGGCTCCCGAGGCCGTTCCCCAACCGGCGGAGGCAATTCCGAAGCTGCCGCAGGCCGCAGATCCTCTGTTGCCAATCATGCCGGGCGCGACGGCGAGACCTCCTCTCGCGGACGCGCTCATCAAAGCTGCGCCAGTACAAGATTTCAATCTTGTCCGGGACCTGGGCGTGTTCGCGCGTGTTCGCGCCGAAGGCGGACGGCGCGTGGTAGCGATCTTCGCTGCCTCGACGGTCATCACCATTGCCAATATGTTTGGACAAGTCCAGCTCAATGACTGGAACGGCCGGTTCTTCGACGCCGTCGGCCGCAAGGACCTGTCGGGCTTCCTCCATGACCTCTGGACGTTCGTTGTCATCGTCGTGATTTTGCTGGCGCTCACGGTCGCAAACACCTTTCTCCAGGAGCGCCTAAAGTTTCGACTGCGGGAATGGATTACCCGTCACCTCCTGGCCGAATGGCTCAAGCCATTGCGCGTCTATCAGCTCGGCTTTGCTGGCGAATATGGACACAACCCGGACCAGCGCATCCAGGAGGATACGCGCCTCTTGGGCGACTACACCGCCGACCTCGGATGCGGCATCGTCTATTCCCTGCTTCAGCTCATCGCTTTCGTCGGCATGCTTTGGACACTATCGGCGCAAGTCACGTTTCAGGTCGCGGGCTACGAGATCGCCATTCCCGGTTACATGGTCTGGTGTGCGCTCGCTTACGCCTTGACCGGGTCCGCACTGACCTGGATCGTAGGGCGGCCGCTGATTGCCCTGAACGGCCAGCGATATGCGCGTGAGGCGGAATTCCGCTTCGCGCTCGTTCGGGTCAACGAATCCGGCGAGAGCATTGCGTTGCATGGCGGGGAAACGGACGAACGACGGCATCTCGAGGCCGCGCTCGCGGCCGTTGTGGACACGATGCGACGGATATCCTCCTCGCTCGCTCACCTGACGTGGATTACATCGGGCATTGGCTGGCTGTCGCTCGTCGTTCCGATACTGGTGGCGGCACCGGCCTATTTCGGCGGCAGCCTGACGCTCGGCGGCCTGATCATGGTGGCGGGCGCGTTCACCCAGGTACAGCTGGCGCTGCGATGGTTCGTCGATAATTTCTCGCGCCTCGCCGATTGGCGCGCGGCGATCCATCGGGTCGCGCGCTTTCGCGAAGCGCTCGACAATCTCCCCGCGATCGACGCGGGCGCGGAGGAGATCAAACGCGCTCTGCATCCGGAGGGACATCTCGCTTTCGAGGCCGTCCGCATCCTCTTGCCCGACGGACATATCGTCATCGATGACGCGACGGTCCATATCACCCCTGGCGAGCGTGTCCTGATTGTCGGTGACACCGGAAGAGGAAAATCGACACTGTTTCGCGCCGTGGCAGGCCTTTGGCCACGGGGTTCCGGATCAATCCTCACGCCTCCGCTCGAGTCGATGGCATTTCTGCCGCAGCGCCCTTATCTGCCGCTGGGTACATTGCGCAACGCCCTCAGCTATCCGAGCCCCGTCGACGCCTTCCCCGAAGCGAATGTTCGCCAAGCACTTGGCCGCTGCGATCTCGGCGATCTCGTTCCAAAGCTCGACACGATCGAGCGCTGGGACAAGGAGCTTTCGCTTGGCGAGCAGGAGCGCCTCGCTTTTGCGCGCCTTCTCCTGCACAAGCCGGCATGGGTCTTTCTGGACGAAGCGACGGCCGCGCTCGACGAAGACAGCCAGCACCGCGTTATGGCTCTGTTCGACGATGAGCTGAAGCAGACCACCGTGTTGAGCATTGGTCACCGCCCGGATCTGGCCGTCTATCACACTCGAACGCTTCAGCTCGTTCATGGACGTGACGGTGACCGCCTCAAACTCAAACCGCCGCCTGCGCCACCTCCGTCTCGACGCTGGCTGCAGCGGCTCGACGACTGGTTGATGACTATCCGGCCATGATCCGGGTGCACCCCGTGATTGTTATTCTGCTGATCTTGCTTTCGCCTAGCAACTTTGACCAAGCGGCAGTCGGGAGCAGGTGATGAGCCCGGTTAAAATGCCGCTCATTCCATATTAAAATGCCGCTCATTCCATAGGGGATTAGTTCTGCCGCGTCTGTTCGTCGTGGCGCATTGGAGTTCGTTGATTTCATCCATTGCGCTCGACCGAGACGCCAACGAAGGGAGGAGGCCGAACCTGAAGCTACCCACTGATGACACCGCGCTCGCCCCCGCCTCGGTCTTGCTGCAGCGGCTGCACGACGAGGCGCCCGCGGATCATTTTACCCTCGGCTGGCTGATGAGCCGCATGCACAAGCGCTCCTTCGGCCTCATCATGCTATTGCTCGGTGTGGTTGCAGTTGCACCGGGTGTCTCGATCGTTGCGGGCCTGCTGCTCATGATCCCCGCGTTCCAGATGATCCTGGGCCACAACATGCCGGTGTTCCCACGTCGCGTCGCCGCCCGTCCATTGCCGACACGGCACCTTGCCGCTCTGGTGCAGCGCGCCGTGCCCGTGCTGAGGTCTCTCGAGAAACTCATTCATCCCCGCTGGCCGACTCCGTTCGATGCGACCAAGCGTCTCGTCGGCGCCGTTGTCGTGCTCCTGAACATCACCCTGCTCTTCACGCCAGTCCCTCTCAGCAATGTCGTCCCCGCCCTGGTGATCGCGCTGATCTCGCTAGCCTATCTCGAAGAGGACGGACTCCTGCTCTCGATCGCACTGCTGGCCAGCGTCGTTGTGCTGGCGGTCGAATTGGCCGTAGTCTGGGAGACCATCCTCGGCGCGAAATGGATCTTTGCCCTCTGGCATTAGCCCCCTGCGACTGAATGCGCTCGGCCTGCCCGCTTTCAGTGCACCGATGCAAGTATCATTAGGTCAACTTAGTTGACGCGCTCCCTTGCTTGCGGGATTCATCATCATTGCCCGCCTTTTCGCTTCGAAATAACCCGCCGATTTTGCGCTAAATCAAGGCCGCCGGGTGCGCAAGGAGCAGGCTCTATCCGATATTTCTTCAACCTTTGGAGAAACCAGATGAGCCTTCCGAGATTGTGGACCACCAGCCTGGAGCCTGCATTCGACCCGATCAGAGCCATGCGGCGTGAAATGGAAAACGCATTTCGCGCTTTCGATCAGGGTTCGCCGTCTCCCAGCATTGGGGCGGGCGCACCGGCAATCAATGTAGCGGAAACCAAGGATGCTGTGACAGCCGAACTTCCCGGCGTGGACGACAAAGACATCAAAGTCAGCCTCGACGGCAACCAGCTGGTTATCTCCGGCGAGAAGAAGGCGGAGAGCACGAAAGATGAAAAGGACTGGCACGTCGAGGAGCGCAGCTATGGTTCTTTCTATCGATCGATGTCTCTTCCTTTCGAGCCGGAAGACGGAGCCGTCGAAGCTCATTTCGACAAGGGCGTGCTGCATCTCGCTATCAAGAAGCCCGCCAAAGCCGTGAAGACTACCAAGACAATCGATATCAAGACAGGCGCTCCCCCGAGCGCGAGCCCCGTACCGAACAAGGCCGCTGCACCTGGCAAAGCTGCCTAGCCCTGTGCGGTCGTCGTCGAAAGCCGGAGACCCGAACCAGATAAGCTGGTCGCGGTCTCCTGGTTCGTATGCGACATTTTGGAATTAAATACAAAAAGCCACTGACAATGGCAGGCGAAGCGAGTGGTGGGGGTGGTCAATTCCTCAACGCTTTCCCAGTCGCGGACCGGCCCCACTCTCTTCCAGAGATTTTTCCCGGTCGGGCGTGAATTTCGAGTACGCTTGATGGGACCGCTTGGCTTAGCCTCGAGATAAACTCAGTGTATGCAAATACTTGGCGACTTGGCTGGCCGACAAGCCGGAATCGAACGCCTATTTATTTCCTGAGATGTTGGACGGCCTGCAGGAATGGAACTGCGCCCGCGGTATCCCCCGAGCGCGAGACTCGGAACTACGAGGCATGGCCGCGCTTAATCAAGCGAACGCCGCTATGCCGCGCACGCCCAAAAGTCTCCTCGCGTGCTTGAGGAAGTCGACTGCGAGATAAAATGGACGATCCGCATCAGGTGAACTCCATCATTGCGACCGCGATTTCCGAATTCTTCAAAGGACATCCCGACGCGCAGTGTGGAATTGAAGAAGCGAAGCTCCTTGCGAAGCAGATCGTTCAAGCGCTGAACGAGGCGGGTCTTCGTGTTGCCCCGGTCGATTTGGCGCCGCCGACTCGCTAGCTATCCTTCGCTAGGATAGCTGCTCGCTGGATCGCTCGCACTTTCGACGACGATCGACTGTAGCAGCGTGGATCGGACAGTCGCTCTCGCGAGATGCAATCCTCGGAAGAAGTCAGTCCATTGGGGAATCCACCATTTGGAGCCAAATGGGCATTAGCAGACCAGCAATCAGTGAGATCGAACATGTTTGACTGGATACAAACGGACCCCCGACGGAAGATAATCCGAGAGGATCGAAAATACGTTGTTGGCCGAGCACGGCGTTTTCTGCAGAGCTATCTATTATCAGAGGCGGCTGGCAAGCCGCGATTTTATGAAGCCCTTGAAGGCGCGTCCGTCGCTTGCCGATCGGCCATAGACCTGTTTGCGGAAGACGCGCAGCTCGCCGGAGCTACTGCGCAGACTGCGTTCGGCGTTGTGAAGCGGCGCATCCAAATGACGGCAAAGATCATTTGGCGATATTCATCACAGATGCATACGCCACAGTGACGATGGCCTATCGGCTTGCCGGAGGCGAATACACGCTCGATCTTGATATGCAGCAGCTTGGTACCGCGCAGTCCATCTTCTGACCATTACGACATCATACATGACAGCTCACCCGCCAGTCGAAACGCGGGCTTGAGGTCGGCTCCAATGCTGGTGGTGAATCAGAGGGCCGAGGTGGCGGCCCGATGTGCGGCACTGGTCAACCCGAAGTATTTCGAATGCGTTGATAGCAAGGGTCAGAACGATCGCCGTCGTGGCCGCGATGGGCACCAAATCCCGATCGACGTCGTAGGTCAGGTTGTCGACAATGGCGCGACGCTAACTGATCCGGCAACGGTATAGAGCAAGGTATGGTCATCTTGGGCCGCGACGAAAGCGCCGACTCCAATAGTGCCTTCGCCGCCCGGCCTGTCCTCGACTACAACTGGCTTGCCCCATTTCCTGGAAAGCCCATCGGCAAATATTCGAGCCGCGGCATCATTGGCGCTGCCTGGCGGAAACGTGACGATTAGTTTCACCGGATGCTCAGGCCAGCCTGCATGAGCGGCAACGGGGAAGACAAGAACTAGAAAAGCAAATGCCAAGAGCAAATGAGCAAAGCCGTAGCCCCACAATCTGCCGGCGGACACATTTGCTGATCTGAAGGCCGGGACGCGGAAAGCAAGATCGTCGTCAGTTGTCGCCAAATAGTCATCGCTTTGGCTCCTATGCCATCGATTATGCACCTGATTTGCGGCGCGGCTTTCGTCGACCGTTGCCGGGACGGGCGTAGGAATCGTTGGCTTCGATTACCCGGACGAGCATATCCATCAGAGCAACACGCTCCGATTTTGAGAGTGGGGCCAATAAGCGTTCCTGAGCGGCAAGCAGGACCGGGCGCAGCCGGCGGCGCAAGTCAGTTCCCCGCCTTGTGACATACAGACGACGCGCTCTCCGGTCGTCTCGGTCTACCGTGCTCGCAACCGCGTCGAACGGTTCTTCAGCAAGATCAAACAATGTCGCCGGGTGGCAACGCGCTACGACAAGCTTGCCGTTAACTACCTGGCCTTGGTCCAGCTTGCGTCAATAAGGCTCTGGCTGCGCGTTAATGAGTCCGCGCCCTAATACGATACATCACGTACTTGAGCCTGAAACAAACGTCGGAGAGAAGTAGCTCGCCGAAAAATTCTCCAACACCGAGTCAGCTCTCGGCAACCGAGATTTCTTTCTAAATCGGCCCTATGGCACCAGTGACGAGTTGATCCGCCGGGAAGGGCTGGCGCCAAACTCTCCCATTCTCGGAATGGACGCCGGTTGATCGAGGAGTACGCGGACGATCTGCGGGAGATCATCAGGAAGCTTCGCCAGCACTTGCATTGCTGGCACCTGTTGGTCGGGCAAGTCACATCAGCCTGCCGCCGTGCCCTCAGTCGCGCTCGCCAGTGGCGCAATAGCTTCGGCTTCTGCATCCGCAGCACCACGCGGCAGCCCGGCTGTGCCGTCGGGCCTGAGTCGGATGTCCAAATTGAGGCTTTAGCGAGGCTGCTCCTAGCTGCAACCGGTGATGCGCTTTACGGCCTTCATGTATTTCAGATGAAGCGAATTGCCTGGGGCATCCGAAGCGACATTAAGACCTGAAATGCGATCTGAATCCAGGCAAGTCTGCAAGTCAAAGCTGATGCGCGAGCAGGACCCTAAGGCGTTCTTCTCCGCCTCCTCTCTCGAGAGGCCGAATGCGACGAAGGTCTGAACATGCCCGGCTTCGGTATCGGCCGTCGATACGAGATTGATTTCCGAAATGTAGTACGACGAACACTGGGCAGCCGGGACCTCGGCGCGAGCCCCATCTGTCCCAAACACGAGAATGATCGTGGTTAGCATGACGCGTTTCATTCTCTCCTCCTCAGTCGCGCCCCTTGGCGATGTCCGGATCAACTCAGCCAAGGCAAGATGCGAACGACTTACCATCTGCGCATCAACGCTGGCAGGACGATCAGCTCCGCAAACCTCGGCCCCGGCATGGTCCGGGGCCGTTTGCTTGGCGAGATCGACTGTCTCATTGTCCGTACTGTGCAACTGCCAACAGCTCCTACTGGCAGTAGTACATCTGGCCGTCGTCAAGCTTGATCATGCCTCCCGGGTGGCACTTAAGGCTGTTGCGCGTCGAATAGTCGTCCCATCCGGCGTAACCGTAGTAAGGACTATGTCCATAGTAGGCTCTGTGAGGGTAGAGCGGTTGCCCAAAGTGAGGATCAGTTTGAGCCGCGTAAGCGTTGCCCCAATTGTTGTTGCCCCATCCCCAGTTTGAGGAAGCGGCGACAGCGGTAGCCGTGCCGACCGCGGCGGCACCTGCGACACCCGCGCCATACCCGTATCCGTACATAGCTCGCCGATTATGGCGACGCGCAACACCCGCAACGCTCACGGGGGTCAGCGGACGACCGACCCGCGCCTGAGCGCTCTCAACTGAGAGCGAAACCCCGCCTTGCTCAGACCAGCCGAGGGAGAACATTGCCGCACATACGAAGGCGGAAGCAGCAAGGGCAGCCTTACTTACGTAGGTCATCGACTTTCTCCTTTTGTACAACCTGCCACGATACGCTCGTTTCGCACGCTCTTAGCTGGGCTGATCCAGATCAAAGCTTGCAAGAGAATTTTATGAATCCGGCATTGCCGAGATGTTGTGTCCGTCCTCTGATCATGAACCGCATTGTACCTTCGATGCAGGTTCACGCGACCAACTCCGCCTGACCTAGTCACGTGAATCTAACGTTCGTTCACTTAAAGTCTGCTTGGCTTCGTGGCAGAAGCGTTTGACGAAGCTAAGATCTGGTCTGCGAAACCCCGTTTCGGACATCAGGCTGCCGCTTTTGGGAACATTGAATTCGTTCGAGAATGCGCGAGTGCGAAAGTCTGCGCGGATGTCGTCCAGCGACCTCACGCTGAGGGTTTTAGCTTGAATGGGTCTCACGCTCGCCGGCCTCGGCGATAGATCGGCGATTGCCTAGTTTGCAGCTTTAGAGATAGTCCCAAGCCTTGGGCGGGGAGCGGGATATGGTCGAAGCAACCACGGGAAACGCGAGGTTCTTTCGCCGAAGTGGGCCGCATTCTCTGGCAGCCGTTGCGGGAGAGGCACGTGGGATTGCTGACGAGCGCGATCTGCTGTTCGAAGGCGTGGCTCCCCTGCAAACAGCTGGCCCCAATGAAGTGAGCTTTCTGGATAACCGACGTTATGCATCGGCGCTCAAACAGACACTCGCCGGTGCTGTGATCGTGCATCCTGATATGGCAGCGCGAGTGCCTTTTAGGACGGTAGCGATCGTAACGGCCGAGCCGTACGCTGCGTGGGCGCGTGTCGCTGCGCTGTTCTATCCCGTACCGCCGGTTTCTCCCGGCATCCACCGTTCTGCAATCGTCGCGGAGGAGGCTCTCGTCGATCCGTCGGCGGAGGTCGGGCCGTTGTCTGTGATTGAGGCAGGAGCAGAGATAGGACCTCGCGCTCGGATCGGTCCTTGCGCGGTTATCGGAAGCGGCGTGATCGTCGGGCGAGATTGTCGCATAGGCGCGCATGTGAGCTTGAGTCACGCGATGCTGGGGTCGCGCGTCTACGTCCATCCCGGCGCCCGCATCGGGCAGGAAGGGTTTGGATTCGCCTGCACCGGAGATGGATTTCTTTCGATCCCCCAGCTTGGCCGGGCAATTCTGGAAGACGATGTTGAGGTCGGTGCCAATACCACGATTGATCGAGGATCATCGCGCGACACAGTGATCGGCGCTGGATCCCGTCTCGATAACCTGGTGCAGATCGGCCACAACGTGATCCTCGGCCGGTGTTGTGTCATTGTCGCTCAGGTCGGCATTTCGGGCTCCACCGTGCTAGCCCGTCTTATTCGCGAGAGGGCGCCTGAGAGGCTGGCGAGCGTGGTGTAAAGCGCTGATGCGGCGTAGGATTCGGTTGCGAAGCCACCCCATCACCTTCAACCGCGAACGCCACGCCCGCCATGACCGATGATACGATTTCAGACCACTATCGAGAAGCAAGAATTCAACACAAATAAAACCTCTGCCTCGCGCTCGATCTCTTCATGCTTGATAGTCTCGTTTCGGAGGCTGATCACCTACCGCGTCTAATAGGCCGCTCGCGCCGGTTTCTTTGGACGCGGCACGACCGCGACTCCACGTTTCGGCACAGAAATGATCGGGAGTCACTCAATCTTTCTTCAACTTAACCCGTCTTATTCGTAAGAGTGCGCCTGAGGGGTAAAGCGCTGATGCGGCGTAGGATTCGGTTGCGAAGCCAACCCCATCACCTCCAACCGCGAACGCCACGCCCGCCATGACCGACGATACGATTCCGCCCTTCTCGTTTCCAGCCGTTCACGCCAAGAAAGTCACAGCTGCCTTCGATGGTGGGCGCCTAACCTCGAACGGGGGCGTGATGCTTCTGGCGATGGCCGAGCGGCGTCTCGGTTTGGCCAACAATCTGGCCCGGGTGTTCCCGGATCGGCGCGATCCGACGCGGGTCGTGCACAGCCTGGTCGATATGCTCCGCGCTCGCATGTTCGCGATCTGCTGCGGCTACGAGGACGCCGACGACCTCGATCATCTGAGGTCCGATCCGGCATTCAAACTGGCCTGCGGACGGCTGCCGGACACGGGCCGGGATTTGTGTTCCCAGCCGACGCTGTCGCGGCTGGAGAATGCTCCGCGCCTGCGCGACGTGATCCGGCTGACCTACATTTTGGTCGACGCATGGATGGATAGCTACCCCCACGAGCCGGCATCCGTCACGCTCGACATCGATGATACCTGCGACGTCGTCCACGGCCATCAGCAGCTCTCGCTGTTCAACGCTCATTATGACGAACGCTGCTTCCTGCCGATCCACGTCTACGACACGGAGAAGAGCCGGCCCGTGGCCGTCGTGCTGCGGCCCGGCAAGACGCCGGGCGGCGTCGAGGTGCGTGCCCATCTGCGCCGCCTGGTACGGCATATCCGGACGCGATGGCACAACACGCAAATTACGTTCCGTGGCGACGGGCACTATGCCCGGCCGGAGGCCATGGCGTGGTGCGAGACCAACGGCATCGACTACATCTTCGGTCTGTCCGGCACCAAGCCTCTCGCCAGAAAAGTCGACGAGGTCGCCGACGACATCCGCACGCGACGCGCCATCGAGAACCTGCCGGTTCTGCGTGGCTATACCGAGACGCGCCACAAGGCAAAGTCCTGGGATCGCGAACGGCGCACTGTCGCCCGTATTGAGGCGACGATGCTCGGCCTCGACATCCGCTTCGTCGTCACCAGCCTCGATGTCGGCTCGGCCGAGTGGATCTACGACAGCCTGTATTGCGCGCGCGGCCAAGCCGAGAATCTGATCAAGCTGCATAAGACGCAGCTCGCCTCCGATCGCACCAGCTGCCGTTCGGCGCTCGCCAACCAGGTCCGTCTCGTGCTCCATACGGCCGCTTATTGGCTGATGCTGACCGTGCGCGACGCCATTCCCAAAGCCCGGGAATTGGCCGCTGCCGAGTTCGCGACGCTGCGTCTTCGGCTCTTGAAAATCGCCGCCCGTGTCGTCGAGACCACGAGCCGCATTCGCCTTGCGTTTGCCGCGGCATGTCCCGAAGCCGACCTGATCTGCGGCTTGCCCGGCGCGCTGCTGCCGCTCGGTCCTTGACCGGCGGGGCGTCCGCCCCCGTTCGCCCAACCCATCCCTCAAGCGCGTTGCAAAGTACCGGTCGTCAGGCGGCGAAAAGCCGAAGGCAATCCTGTGCGCCTCGTCAGACAAGATGTGCGGCCGCATCAATCGGGCCCAAAAGCCGCACTCTCACGAATAGGACGGGCTAGAGGATTTTGTCCGCGTCGGGGGACAAGCCGGTATGGCGGGCCATGTCCGGATCGGTCAGGGTGCAGAGATTGGAGCGCAAGCGGGCGTAATATCGGATGTGGCCCCAGGCGCCAAAGTGCTTGGAAGCCCTGCTCAGCCAAAGCTGGACTTCTTCCGACAACTTGCCACCCTCAAAAAAATCGCAAGGTAAAGGGAGAGGAATGCCTGTACTGCAAGCATGGCTTTAGACGTGGAGGCGATTATCCCTTGCGATTTTCGTTAGCAATGCCGCAGTACCCGCGTGTCCCCGACGAACGGACTGGACTTGGACAACAACCAAGATCCGTTTGAATCGGATCGCCGTGCGCTGTTTCGCGTACCTTATTGAATAGACCTGCGGGGGCCACGGAGGCTGTCACGTGCGTTTGTTGTCCGATCTGCTCCGACGCTTCATACGACAAGGCACTCTGCGAGTCCGTGACGCTGAGGGCACGGTCCATGTCTTCGGCGAATGCCAGCCCGGCCCCGAGGTCGCCATCCGTCTCCACGATCGCAAGCTCTACTACAAACTGTTCATCAATCCGGAATTATACGCCGCCGAAGCCTATATGGACGGCAAACTGACGTTGGAGGACAGTAACGAAATCCAAGATTTTCTGCTGCTGTTCTCGGTCAACCGGGCCGGGCTTTATTCGTACAGCTCACAGAAGCTGATGCGACGGGTGTGGCGTGGTCTGCGCCGCTGACATCAAGCCAATCCGATCGGGCTTGCCGCCGCCCACGCCCGCCACCACTACGACATCTCGACCGAACTTTATCGTAAGCGACGTTCGCGTCCCACTCGCAAAGGTTTGGCGTGGGGATTGCAGTCTGTTGATCAACGTGTTTGCAAATCGTTGGCGGGGGGTATGGAGGCGGCAACGACGGAGAATTACGAGGTGCGGCCGAACGACCAGGGCAGGAGCTCGTCGATCCGGGACTGCGGGTGACCGGTTGCGATCGCCTTGAGCGTCGCTTTCATCCAGACGTAGGGCTCCACGCTGTTGATTTTGCAGGTGGCGATGAGCGAAGCTATGCGCGCCCATGAACGACCACCTTCGTCGTGACCAGCAAATAAACTATTTTTACGCGTCAGAGTCAGCGGCCTGATTTGATTTTCGACGGGATTGGTGTCCATCTCAACGCAACCATCGTCGAGAAACAAGGTGAGGCCATCCCAATGGTTCAGGAGATAGGCGATCGCCTTGCCCATCTCGCTGCCCGGCGACAGGCGAGCGGCTTGCTCGCGCAGAAACCTCTCGAGTTCAGCGACGAGCGGCCGTGATCGCTCGTTACGGGTCGTTTGCCGAGCCGGGGCGTCGGCGCCACGGATCTCCTTCTCGATCGCATAGAGTGCGGCGATGCGCGCGAGAACGGCTTCGGCGATGGGTGAGCCGGCTTTCGGAGTCGCTGCGATGATCTTGCGCCTTGAGTGGGACCAACATGCGGCCAGCCGCAGCGGCACGCCGCCTTTGCGCTTGGGCCGTGCGAGCCGATGATAGCCCTGGTATCCGTCGACCTGAAGGATGCCGTCGAAGCCCTCGAGGATGCGCTCAGCATGGTCACCACCGCGTCCTGGCGCGTAGTGGTAGACCACGATTGGTGGATCAGCGCCGCCGTGGCCGCGATCGTCGCGCAGGACAGCCCACAGATAGCCGGTCTTCGTTCGGCCCCGGCCCGGATCGAGCACAGGCGCCCTGGTCTCGTCTATGAACAAGCGGCCCGATTGCTTCATCACGACGCTCATGCGCTCGACCAGCGGCGCGAGGTGGAAGGCGACCGTTCCCATCCAGTCTGCCAGAACGGCGCGATCGATGAAGATGCCATGCCGAGCCAGAACCTGCGACTGACGATAGAGTGGCATGTGCTCGCTGAACTTGGCGACCGCCACCTGCGCCAGCAGCGCCTCGGTGGGGATGCCACCCTCCACGAGATGGGCGGGCGCCGGCGCCTGAGCAACACCGGTGCAGCCCTTTGCGCAGGCGTAGCGCGGTCGCACCGTCTCGATCACACGATACTGGGCGGCCATGACATCGAGACGGCGGGAGCGATCCTCGCCGATCTGGACCATCCGGCCGCAGCCGCAGGGACACTCGAGGTTCTCGGGTTCGATCACCTGCTCGATGCGCGGCAGGTGCGCGGGAAAGGCACGGGCAGCGCGCCTGGTCCGGCGGCTGGACGGCGCCGTGCCGGCGCGGCGCGCACGATCGTCCTGGCGTTCCTGGACTTCGGCGATGGCAATCTCGATGTCCTCGAGAACCAGTTGCATCTGATCGGGATTGAACTTCTCCGAGCGTTTACCGAAACGTGCGCGCTCGTACTCCTTCACGAGCAGTTCGAGGCGTTCGACGCTCTCTTTGGACGCAGCCAGTTCACTCTCGACATGAAGGCGCGCCGAGCATTCATCGTCTGCGCGACGACGCTCGGCTTCAATCATCGCTTCCTGCGCGCGGAAGAGCGCGCGCACATCGGCGGGCAGCGCTGCAAGACGGGCGGGATCAATGGGGGACGGCGGCACATCCGCAAGCTATCATCCCAAAGCCCCGCGCGAAACAGGTTGTCGGGTCTGAGTCAGTTCGCCGCAGCTGGCGTCGCGACAATCCGTTCGCCCACTCGCTTCCAGTTCAGATCAAATGGGAGAAAAGCTCCGCTTACGATACAATCAGGGGAAGCCGCGATGCAGCTATGTGACTTTGCGCTATGCAGTTTGTGCCAATTTAACGCGGCGGGCCGTCACCAGACCCAATACAGGACGCCTTCGTGCACAGCCGCGCTGACAGCAAGCTTTCACGGGTGTTTGGCATGACGAACTTGAAATCGAGAGCCCTCTATTTGCTTCTTCTCCTGGGTCAACTGACGGGAGCGCTATTTATAATCTTGGACGGTCTGCCCGAATTTAGGCACTTGATGACCTATCCCGGTGAGCAGCTACCTTTCGAACGGTCTGACAATCTTGCAGCGCCAATCATGATCGTTGCGATGCAAGTCGCCTATTGGTATCGCCTTCGATGCGTTCCGCTTCCCCCTCAGCGCTCGAACCCAATCCTGAGCCACCTGTTTCTGTTTCTGGGGCGCCTTGCTTTCATTTTCGGTGGCTCACTGTTCGGCGTCGTGTTCTTCAGACATTTGCCCGAGATCAATCACGGCGCCGATCTCTGGCTCATGTTCCGTCGCGGGCTGCAACTCATGGCGTCGCTGTTCGCGCTATTCTGCGTCAAACTGGAACGACTGGGGCGTGCCCTTGGAGGCAGCCAATAGAAACGACGGATGCCGGTCATCCGCTTCGCATTGGCACAAAGTGCACTAGCCACGCACCGGGTTTGTGCTTCCCTACGATACGCCTCGCCGATCTTTCCAGCCCCCAAGCTTCCTAAGCTTGGCGAGAACGTAGAAGGCCCCGGCGCGGTCAGCAACTTCGTCGGGGCCGGCTAACGCGCAAGATAGCCGAGACGATGGACGCAGAGGAAGATCGCCAACGGGGTTTAGAGCTGGGGCGCCGATGGGCGGAGCATGCTTCAGCACATGAGCTTGCGACCATGGTGAGCGGCTCGTTCGATGATCTCAGCCAAATTCTGCCATCGGATACGTCCGATCATTTCGTCGGCGGCTTTCGCGAGGGCGTGTTGCGCGTCTGGCGCGGAGCCTAGGCCTCTCGCAGCACAAGGGCGCCCGGATGGGGACCAAGCGCCCTTGCACCCCCATCGTTGGCCGATCCAGGTGTGAGTTCTAAGGGATCGTGGACAAGCCGACGAACGCTGGATTACCGAGCGAATCAATGGCTGAGTCCCGTGCCGCAATTGAGGCGGCTGCATCTTTTCAACAATGCGGCACAGACACACTGCCCTACCGCCGCACCCCAACGCGATTGACGCCGCCGTTTGCATTGCCCCCTGCGTTATGACGGACGGCAGCGCGCGCCACCGGACGAGGCCTGAGCACGACGCCAGCCCTTGCAACGCACCCCACCGGATATTCAACGTACTGGCAATACACGACCGCCTTGGCTGGCGTTGGATTGAGCGTGAGACCCCCCAACCCCAGCAGGACGCTGGCGGCAATCCCGGCAACTGTCGCTGACTCGATCGACAAACTCTTTGTCCGATGCATGGTGATCCTCCCTTTCGCCGCGAACCGATAGAGATGCATCGCGGCAAGCACTTGTGGGTGGAAAGTAGAGTGGGTGATGTTGACGTAGATCAACGCTGGATGCGACGTCGCGCTCAATAGCTCGGACGATTTGGATAATAACCGCATTGCCGGTGGTACGCTCCCGTGGCCCTGCTCCGACGGCAGCTGCGCCTACAGCAGCTCCATAGCACCCGCGCCACGATACGCGCGCCGATGCACTCGCCTATGAACCCCCGCAACGCTGCCAGGTGTGAGCGGACGACCGACACGAGCGTCAGCTTTGTCGAGGGAGATAACGATAGTCCCGGCTGGTGACCAATGAAACGACACGGGCGCCAAGCACAACATCGCTGCCCCGAGGGCCGCCCCGAGCACCGTTGTACTTTTCATGTACTTGCTCTTAATTGGTTGGGGCGTGCTTGGTGGACGCGCGGCTACTTTTTCTCTTCGGCAGCACCGTCATGCCGCTCTTCGCGCCGCTCTGTGCGCCCCGTCCGTCGCTCCTGACGCTGTTCTGTTCGCCCCGTCCGTCGATCCTGACGCCGTTCTGTGCGCCCTGTGCGTCGTTCCTGACGTCGCTCCGTGCCCGACTGCGGTGTCTCAGTGGAAGGCGCTGCGGGCGTGGCCGGTGCGGTTGAGGTCTGGGCGTCAGCATCTGACACCATCAGAATTGCAGGCGAGGCCAGGAACCCGAAGACGGCTGCGTATCCACAAACAGCAAGAGCGCCTCGACGGCTGACCATCGATTCCGATCGTTCACCCATATCTCAAACTCCGTGTCTCCCGCCCTCTTGCAGGTCGCCCAAATTCCGGAGAGTGGATGTTGATCTAAATCAACCTATAGGCATCCGCCCGCCAATGCTGGACACAGGCAAGCCGTTAACAGCGGTTCCTCACGCCCTGCGCTTGGACTCCCAAGGTCTGCCTTTGTCTTACCAACGGGCATCGTCAGCGCGACGGGACATGTCCGAAACGGGCCGATTGTGTTGCCAAAGTTGAAAGTTGGAGGGCTCAAGACTTTTCGCGAAAACACTACGCAGTGAGCGACCGCTGACTCGTATGACCTCAATCGCGTTACCGAAGTCGCCTGTGAATTTCGTGTGAGGCGTCTCCCTCCGGTGAGGGCCGCCTTGTCGGGTTAGGGCGAGTGCTGTGTAACAGCGCTTATGGACAGCAATAGGTTCAGTGCTCAGATCGAACGGTTCGAGGTTGTCGAGACTGGTCGTCGCCGCCGCTGGACCGATGATGAGAAACTCAAGATCGTTCTGGAGAGTTTGCAGGCACCGCGTGCTGTCTCGCCGACAGCACGACGATACGGTATGTTGACTTGGCGACGATCGTTTGGGACGCGGACGAGCGAACAACGCCAGCCAGCCTTTGTGCCGGCGATGGTGATGCCAGACCAGCTGCCGGAGCCGGCAGTAGCTTCAGCCGGCCCAGCGAGCGGACGCATGGAGATTGTCATCGGCCAGGCCTGTCGCGTAATCGTGGACGCCGGCGTTGATATGACCGCGTTGTCTCGCGTACTGGATCTGCTGGAGCGGCGATGATCCCGATCGCGGCAGGGGCGAGGATCTGGATCGCAACCGGTCACACTGACATGCTCGGAGCGAACAAGTGTTTGCTGCAACGACAGCAAGCCCTGGTCGATCTGGGTCAAAAGCGGTGGTCCGTTCATTGTCCATCAAGCTCCAGCCCAGCTTGTCCCACCCTTCTCTATCCGGCTATGCCGGTGTTAACCGAACCAAGCTTCTCTTTTTCCTGACTTAAGAGTTTTTCCACCGTGCAGCGCTGGTCTTCGCCAAGCGACATGAATTTGAGCAAGGTTTCATAATAAGCGATGTTTTGTTTCTGGACATAAGATTCCACGGGAACGCCGCTTCCCTTCTTCGAAAGCGGAATTTCGCCAAGGGCACGGGCGCGCTTCAGCTGCGCCACTTTCTGCTCGGCGCTGGCGGTCTCGCTCAGTGCGCTCGAGTACAATTTAATAGTCTCGACGATCAGCGCGAGCACTAGAAAACTGGCGGCGATCAGCCCGAACAGCCGCCCGACGTAAAACGGCTCATACCCTTCGTCACTAGAAGCGAATAATCGCCGCCCTGCATCACTATCGGGAGCAAGTCGTGTCCCGAGGTCGCGATCAAGACGAATGCCGGTGTCAATATCGCCACGCCAACGGTTGAACCGATGATCCCCTATGACCTGGCCAGGCGTCCATGCTGATCTGTCGTTATCAACTGGACCCCGGTCCTATATCGCATAACACAGGTGGGCGTCGGCGCATTGGGCGCACTACATCAGGGTCAGGTCCGAAAGGTGCCGTGGGTTTCTCCAAGGTCGGCAAAGCAGCGGCCAATTACATCAATGGGCGGCTTGCAATCGGTTTTCCATTCCCGATTTGGAGCGGTGTTTGCCGGCACCTGTACAGGATGCCTTTTGCCATTAGCCTCAGACCCTGCTTGGTTGGCTGGCAACCTGTCACTCTTGACCGTGCGGTTCACGAACTGACGAGTAACTATTGCGACTTCAGTACGAGTATCCGACTGAAAGCCTGCCGCCGTACCCGACGGAGAAATGAGTTGGGGCACTGCCAATGAACTAGTAATGCCCACCAGGCAGGTAAGTGAATGCAACGCGAGTGTCTTGATAATCATGATGCTACCTCGTCTCAAGGAGGGCATTCCACGCTTGGATTTATGGCACCCGTACAGGCTTGATTACTGATCCAAATCAAGTCCGCGCCAGAGCGCCCGCGAGAAGCGACTACGCCCAAAGTCGTGAGGCCAGGCCAATGTCGCGGTTGGGTCACGAGCCGTAATACTTGCGGGCAAATCAAGTCGGCTCTGCCTTCGATAGGAGACCTCAGCAAGACCTCCCATATTTGTCGAGATGGGCCCAGGAACGAACCTCGCTTGGGCAAAGAAACCGAACATCTCCAGCGCCAAGCAACTCTTGGATGAGCCGAGACTGCGTCATCGCCGTAATACAAATATCCCCCGCTGTTACCATTCTGTCACGGGTTTCGACGCTGCTTGTGCCCTAGTATTGAATGCCGTCGTAACTTGAGGCCGCGCGGTTCGCGGCGCTTTCTAGTAGCCGCCACTGGTTGCAAATGCCGCCCAGAGGTTTGCAATGAGATCAAACAAACCGGAAAGCCGCGTCATCAATTATGCGGCGGTTGCTGCTCTCGTGCTTTGCGCTGATGTTTCGCATGCCGACCAGGGCGGTAGCTCATTCTGGTTTCCGGGTCAGTTTGCGAGCCTCGTGGCCATGCAGCAGACACCGGGCTGGGCGCTCAGTGTCATCGATTACCATTCCGGCGTCGCCGCCGCGGGGGGCGCTGCTGCGGCCAAAGAGATCCTGGCCGGCAAAATCCCCGCGAATGTCAACGTTAATCTGAATCTGAGTCTGAGCGGGCGGGCCGATCTGGTCGCCCTTGCGCCATCGTATACTTTCGCGACGGCAGTGCTTGGCGGTCAGTTGGTCGTGGGCATGTCCGGCCAGTACGGCAGAGCCGCCACCAGTATCGCCGGGACACTGACAGCGATAGCCGGACCGATTGTGGTGACGCGCACCGGAATGCTCGAAGGCTCGCTTACCTCCTACGGCGACCTCGCGCCATTCGCGCAACTGCTATGGAGCCACGGCGTCGACAATTACATGGCTTACGTCACGGGCAATGTTCCCGTCGGCGACTATGATCCGACGCGGATTCCCAATATCGGGCTCGGGCACGGTGCGATCGACATTGGAGGCGCCTATACCTATTTCGACCCGGCGGCAGGAAACGAAATCTCGGGCGTCGCCGGCCTTACCTACAATTTCAGGAATCCCGACACCCTGTACCGGAGCGGCATCGATTTCCACTTCGACTGGGGCGCATCTCACTACCTCACCAAGCAGCTTTTCGTCGGCATTGTCGGATATGCCTACCAGCAAATCACCGACGACTCAGGCCAGAACCCGATCCTCGGTGGCTTCAGGTCACGCGTTTTCGGTGTCGGTCCGCAAATCGGGTACAGCTTCCCGGTCGCAGGCATGCAGGGCTCCCTTAGCCTGAGGGGATACGGCGAGTTCGGTGCAGCCAACCGTCCGTCAGGATGGAATACCTGGCTGACGTTCACCATTTCCCCGTCCGCGCCTGCCGCCATAGCGCCCACGAAGCATCCGGTTGTGAAATAGCCTTGTGCCAACCGGACGTCCGCTGCGATCGGTCGATGTCTCAAATGGGTCAATCGCGTCGCTTTGACTTTCGCCTGTTCATTTCCGGACTCCGACAATCGGACGTACTCGGTTTCGGCCGTTACTTCGCTGATGGGCCATGTGTGGACGGCTCCAGGTTGGCAAAAAGAATCTTCACGTCGCAGCATTGGTCGGAGCAGCCATGTGTTCGGCCTATTTGCGCGGTACACGTGACCGCTGGCCATAATGCCCTCCGCGGATCAGGTCCCGATCAAAAGCACGCGAGCTATGGCGGAATCTGGGTGATGACGGTGTGAGGAAGGCGGCGTATCGAGGCGGGTGACGAGCCTGCCAGAACCTCTCGAGGAGAGCGATACGCCATGACCGAGACTACCAATGTTCTTGCTTTCCGTCAGCCGTCCGCGGTTGATGATCCACTGACCGATATCGTTCGTGCCGGCGCGCGGGACCTGCTTGCCAGGGCGATCGAGATCGAGGTTGGCGCGTTTCTGGCCAGCACGGCCAATCTGACGCTGCCCGACGGTCGAGCGCGCCTGGTCCGACATGGGCACGGTCCGGTGCGCGAGATTGCGACCGGCATCGGTCCGGTGGAGGTCGCTCGTCCCAAGGTCCGCGACCGCGGAGCGAGCGGGCCAGGCGACCGCCTCCGCTTCAGTTCGGCAATCCTGCCGCTATGGGCGCGGCGGACGAAGAGCCTGGATGCCTTGATCCCGGTCCTCTATTTGCGCGGCATCTCGACCGGCGACTTCCAGGAGGCGCTCTCGGCGCTGCTCGGCAAGGATGCGCCGAACCTGTCGCCTTCGGTGATCGCCGGCCTGAAGGCCGATTGGCAGGTCGAGTACGAACGCTGGCAGAGACGCGATCTGTCGGCGCGTCGCTATGTCTACATCTGGGCCGATGGCGTGTACCTGCAGGCCCGCATGGAAGATCACAGCGAATGCATGCTGGTGCTGATTGGCACCACGCCGGAAGGCAAGAAGGAGCTGATCGGCTTCCAGGTCGGCGTGCGCGAGAGCGCGCAGAGCTGGCGCGAACTCCTGATCGACCTGCGGCAACGCGGGTTACGGATTGCCCCGCAACTCGCCATCGGCGACGGCGCCCTCGGCTTCTGGAAGGCACTGGACGAGGCCTTTCCCGGCACGCGGCACCAACGATGCTGGTGCCATAAAGTGAGCAACGTACTCGACAAGGTCGCCAAATCCGTGCAGGGCCCCATGAAGAACGACCTGCGGAACATCTATCTGGCCCCACACCGGGCCGAAGCTGAAACCGCGATCGACGTCTTCGTCGAGAAATACCACGTCAAATACGGACGTGCGGTGGAGTGCCTGATCAAGGATCGCCATGCGCTGCTCGCCTTCTTCGACTTCCCTGCTGAGCACTGGATCCACCTACGCAGCTCGAACCCGATCGAGAGCGTCTTCGCCACGGTGCGCCACCGAACGGTGCGGACCAAGGGATCGCTGTCGCAACAAACTGCGAAGCTGATGGTGTTCAAGCTCATCGACGCCGCATCGAAGACCTGGCGGCGATTGAAGAGCACGAACCAGTTGCCGAAAGTCATCGCCGGTGTAAAGTTCATCGACGGAATCGAAGTCATTCCGAACACTGAAAGCCACGCCGCCTGATCAGGCCGCGTCACCCAAAATCAGCCATAGCTCAAAGCACGCATTCGAAGATGCTATGGCCCGATGTGGGTTGTCCTGATCGCCGGGTCGACCGGCGCTGCATTACGTGCTGTTCGCCCTTCCAACCGTTACGTCACACCGGCGTGGCCAGTGTGATCTCGTTACGCCGTGAGCGCGGCGGGTTCCTTGTAGCGTTCGTTCCTGGCCATCATCGCCCATGCCATCCTGGGAAGTTTGTTGGCGAGCGCGATCGCAGCGACCTTTGTGGGGCGCCTCGCCAATAACGAGGTGAGCCAGGGCCGATACCGGGTGCCATGGATCTTGGCGTAGCGGATCACGGCGAGGGCGCCAGCCGTGAACAGACTGCGCAAGTAGCGATCGCCTTGCTTACTGATGCTGCCGAGCTTGTCCTTGCCCCCCGCTCGAGTTCTGCTTCGGTACGAGCCCAATCCAGGCCGAGAAATCCCGCCCCGATCGGAAGGACTTGGCATCGGCAACACTCGCGACTAGCGCAGTGGCCAGCGCTGGCCCGACGCCGGGGACCGCGTCCAGCCGTTGGCTCGTTGCATCTGATCGATGCCAGGCGATGATGCGTCGGTCGAACTCCAGAATCTGGGCCTTCAGGGCTCGCAATTGACTGCCGAGAGCAACGAGACACGCACGGGCCACCTCGGGGAGCCGACAGTCGGCTGGATCGGCGACGACTTCCAGCAGTTGCTCGACACCCCTGCGTCCAACAGGGGCGACAATCCCGAACTCGGCAAGATAGGCGCGGATTGAATTGATCACGGCAGTCTGCTGGCGGACGAAGAGATGGCGCGCGCGGTGAAGCATCAGACAGCTCTGTTGCTCAACCGTCTTGGTCGGCACGAACCGCATGTTGGGTCTCGTGACCGCCTCGCAAATCGCCTCCGCGTCGGTGGCGTCGTTCTTCTGCCGCTTGACGTAGGGCTTCACATAGACCGGAGGCATCAGTTGCACCGTATGCCCCAACGCCTGCAGCTCGCGGGACCAGTGGTGCGATGACGCGCAAGCCTCGATCCCGACCAGGCATGGCGGCAGCTTTTGGAAAAACGCCAGGACATGGTGGCGCCTCAATTGACGGCGCACGACCACTTGGCCGGCTGCATCAATGCCATGCACTTGAAAGACCGACTTCGCGATATCCAGACCGATTGTCGAAATTGACTACATAGGTCGCTCCTCCGAATCGTGGGAGCCTCAAAACGGCGCCCACTCCTTGGCACTCTCGTGCCCGTGGAGGAGCCGTCCACAGCATCAAAAGCCGACCTGCCAGGGGCAGGGAATGCTCCGATGAGCGGCGGTGGTGGCATGGCAGACACGATCGAACCGGCAGGGCGTTACCAGCGGCCCTTGGTCACCTAGCGTGCTCACCGTCGATCAGGCGAAGGGGGCGGCCCCGGTTGGCTTCGCTGGCAGCGGATGCCAAAAACTCATTTAGCAGGTGTCGTTTGATCACTGATCGGTTCACGCTCGCCTTGGGAAGCGAGTAAGAGAACGCGCTCGGCAACTTCCGCCGCAGATCGCTGCTGCTGACGAGTGAATGACGGACTGGAAAGAACGTCGTCTAGAACGTCGCGGAGCATATGTACCGTTGCCGTGTCGTACGTCATGCGCCGAGTACCCCACTCGTCGAAACAAGATGCGTCGTAGTGATGGTGCAAGCGAAGAAAGGGAAGCGTCACCGGGCTCGAAATAAGCGTCCCGGCAGCGCTTATTCTCTAACCGAGCGCTGAAATCCCAGTTGTCCTGCATTTTGCAATGGTCATGCCACAGGTTTGTGACGCCGGTTCGCGCCGGGGGTCCCATGCCACAGTTGAACGGCGACCGGGGGCCCCAATCAGGATCTACAGTCCTAACTCCCGCGGACTTTCTCCAGGGTCGGCGGATTTTCTTCTGCCGTAATAAGCACGTTGGCGTGCATTTGGTTCCCTGTAAGTCCTTAATAAAGATATTCCCGCTAAAGATCTGAGCCGAGTGTTGCGGCTTGGCTACATCAACCTGCGGACGAACGGGATAGCATCGATTCCTTAGGTGGGCGTCGTGCCTTTTTTGAACTTCTTTCTGGGGAGATTGCTCGTAATGAAAAAGCTTCTGATAGCCGCAGCCGGGATGATGGCCGTAGCTCTATCCGCCCCCGCGTCGGCGGCTGATCTGGCGGCCCGTCCCTACACCAAGGCGCCGCCCCCGGTGGTCGCGCCGATCTATGACTGGACGGGATTCTACATCGGTGCCAACGGAGGTTGGGGACAAAGCCACGGTTGTGTGGATTTCGTGACGCCCGCAGGGACAGTCGCAGGTGGTTGCGCCGATCGCTCCGGAGGCCTCGCGGGCGGACAGATCGGGTACCGCTGGCAAACGAATCAATTTGTGCTCGGCCTGGAAGCGCAGGGAGATTGGGCCGAAATCAAGAACACGCGCGTCAGTCTGATCGATCCATCGATTTCGACCACGGGCAAGATTGACGCCATCGGGCTCCTCACGGCGCAACTCGGTTGGGCGTGGAACGCCTCGCTGTTCTACGTGAAGGGCGGCGCCGCCGTGACGCGCAATCGATTCGATATATTCAACAACATCACCGGGGTCGGCCTGGCATCGGCAGGCCACACACGCTGGGGCGGCGCCCTCGGCGTTGGCTGGGAGTACGGCTTCACGCCCAACTGGTCGTTCGGTATCGAATACGACCATCTCTGGATGGGGCGTGATAATGCCGGCTTCGCAGGCGTGGTTACTCCTAGAGGGTTCATCCTCACCGGCAGCGGAGTCAGCCAAGATGTGGACATGGTCACGCTTCGGTTGAACTACCGCTTCGGTGGATACGGCGCACCGGTCGCGGCCAGATACTGATCGCACGCATCTTCGCAAACCAAAGCCCCGGCTCGCCGGGGCTTTTTTGTGGTTATGAATTTTCTGGCCTTTGCCACCTTAAAGAGTCTGAGTTGGGTCAATCGCGTCACTTTGTCCGCGTGCCGTTCTCCTACGGTCTACCCCCTGCGCACTGACATCGTCAGACCACCCGGCATGGCTCACGCGGGCCAACAGGCGATATCTAAGAGGCCCCAACTCAGGCCTTGATGTCGTCTTTCGGGGGGCGCAATTCGCTATTGGCCCATGCTTGAAAGTCCGGGACCTGTATTGGGTCAATGTCGTCACACTTGATGCAGCGAAACTTGCGACCGCCTGTCTTAACGATCACGAAGTGCATCGGCTTGCCGCATTTCGGGCAGATCGGGGGGGGGGAGTTTTTGGGCATGGGCGCTCACGCGTCGAACTTCGCGAGGACCTGACGGTCTAGCAATTCGAGCCGACGCTGAGTGTTTCCGTCAAAACGTAGTAATGCTTCGTCTCGAAGCACGGAGAAAGCTCTGGAGACAGTTTCCAACGTAATTCCAAGATAGTCGGCGATGTCGCGGCGGTTCATTGGTAGGACGATCATCGGGGGATGGTTTAGCCGTTCATCCATTTCAAGAAGAAATGCGGCAACTCTCTCGAGGGCAGTCTTTCGCCCCAAGAGAAGCATGTGATCTTCAGCGTGCTGGAGATTTTGCGTAACGTAGCAAATGAGGGTCTTTGTGCTGACCACTCGACTTTGCATCGCATTGAGGATGCTGCCTCGCTTTATGATGCGAACGTGAGTTTCGACGAGAGCGTCAGCGCTAAACCGGTGCGTGATTCCATTCTCAAATCCGAACATGTCACCCTGTAGGTGAAACGCATTAATCTGGCGGCGACCATCTGGGAGCATCTTATACGTCCGTACCGCCCCCGAAGTAATTTGGTAGACGTATTCTGCGTCCTCACCTTCACCAAAAATCTCGATGCCTCTGCGATACTTGAACTCGCTGCAGGCGACGCGTCCGCCAGCGAGAGCGGCGAGGTGCCCGTCGATAGGCTGACAGGCGGCTGCGTTCGCATTTATTAGCATGGTTGAAACCTCCCTGTTCAGACTTTGCATGAGTTAAACAGAGAGGCCCCCCCAAGATTGATCGAGCGCAAATCTGGTCGGACCTTCGTACTCAACCGGAGGTGACTCTCACGGTGGAAATTCGGAAAAAGGAAGCCGCCAGCCCTTGGGAAGCCAGCGGCTTTGGGTGGGGTCGCGCGGTGGGGGCCACGCAACATTTTCTGTAGCTCCAGCGGATGGATCTCCTGTTGATCAGGATCAAGCGGACTGTGAGCGGACATCACCGGATCCGCGGTTCAGGTCCGCGAAGGGCCCAACAGGCGACATGCCCGGTAGCGATTTCTAAGTCTTTCGGTGCAGCCGAAGGTCGGGGTGGCAGCGCTCAACCACTTGTTTTAGCCCAGGCCGCCCGCTCGAAGTCGGCCATAAAATCGCGCGTGATCGGTACCGCATCGCGTTTGGTCGATAGAAGCAATTGAAACACCATGTGGGAGCCATGCAAGAATTCGAGTTCGACAGCGGCGAGGTAGAATTCCCACATCCGGCAGAACCGTTCGTCGTAGATTGCAGCGGCCTGTAGTCTATTTTTGGCGAAGCGCTCGCGCCAGTGTTTCACGGTGTAGCGATAATGCAGCCGAAGCACTTCCATGTCGTCGCACCACAGACCGCAGCGCTCCGTCGCGGCGAAGGTCTCGGATAGGGCCGGCACATAGGCGCCGGGAAAAATGTATTTGCGGATGAAAGGACCGGTGGTGCCAGGCTGCGACATCCGGCCGATGCAATGGACAAAGGCATAGCCGTCAGGGGTCAGGAGTTCGCGGATTTTGAGGAAATACTCGTCAAAATGTCCAATGCCGACGTGCTCCATCATGCCGACAGACACCACCCGGTCAAATTGGCCGTTGAGTTGGCGATAGTCCAATTCGCGAAACACGACTCGATCGGCCACGCCGGCGGCCTCGGCATAAACACGTGCTGCCCTGATCTGCTCGGGTGAAACATTGACTGCTGTGACATGGGCACCGGTCTCGCGCGCCAGATGGATGGCGAAGCCGCCCCAGCCGGAGCCGATCTCAGCGACGGTCATTCCAGGCTTTAATTGGAGTTTGCTGGTGGCGTGAACCAACTTGTTGCGCTGCGCCTGTTCGAGCGTCTCATGCTCGGGATCTCGAAAATAAGCGCAGGAATATTGCATCTGATCGTCGAGGAACAAACGATAAAGTGTAAGCGGAGCTTTTCTCCCATTTGATTGACTGGTTTCGCTTCGGCTTTCGCTCTGCGATCCTTGGCTTGTCAGAGAGCCGAGAGGAGACTGAAGGCGATGGAACAATCGGGGGAGGAAGCCGAAGCTGATGGCTTTGTGGGGAAGCTTACGCGCCGGACGCGTTCTGGAGGCCGGTTATGGTCTGCGGAGATCAAGGGGCGCGCTGTTTTCGAGAGCATGAAGCCCGACGCCCGGGTATGTGATGTCGCACGGCGTTATGGTGTGAAGGCCCAGCAGTTGACGACGTGGCGCAGATTGGCGCGTGCTGGCCGGCTCGCATTGGTCACGGACGACGCGGCGGATTTCGTGTCGATCGAGCTGAGCGATCCAGTGGCGTCAGGCAAGAGCGAGGGGCCCGTCGAGATTACGATTGGCAAGGTTTCGGTCCGCCTGGATGCGGACGTGTCGGCGGTGCGGATCGCGGAGATCGTGACTGCGATCGAGCGCGGCGCATGATCATTCCGGCGCAGGGACTGCGGATTGTGCTTGCTGTGCGTCCTGTTGACTTCCGGTGCGGGCACGACGCGCTGGCCGGTCTTGTGCAAAACACGCTTGGGCTCGATCCGCATTCGGGCCTGATCGTGGTTTTTCGTTCGAAGCGCGCCGACCGGCTGAAGATTTTGCTATGGGACGGCACGGGCCTCGTTTTGGTCTACAAGCGCCTTGGCCGCGATGGTCGTTTCGAGTGGCCGCAGATCAGCGACGGCGTCATGCATCTGACGCGCGTGCAGTTCGAAGCGCTGTTCGATCACCCATGTTGATGCCCCTCCTTGTTAGGCTGACAGATTCTTAGATCAAGTTGCGCGATGACGTGGTTTCGAAGGTCTCCGATGGCGTGAAGAACGGATGGTGTATTCGGGAAGAGATAGGCGCCGCTGGGCTGGCGATCAATTAGCAAACGCTTGGTTCGGATCTGAACATAGAGCCAGTTTACTGGAATCTCGAGCCTTCGGGCCAGTTCGGGCGGGCTGAGGTATGAGTCGTCATGCTCCCATCGGCTGCGCTGGGCAGTTACCTTGATGGCGGCGGCACGACGGAGCCGCCCAACGGTGATAGGCAGCACCTTATCGGCGCAACGGGGAGAGCGGTGACCTTCCCGAGTAAGGATTGTGGCGATCTTGTCGTCTGGGACGCCGTCGCGAGCGAGCGTCAGAAGGCGTTCCCGCATCTCTGTGCCTCGCGTCAATCTGGTGACGGAGTTGACGCTCATCTTCACTTCGAGCTCCGTCACGGCGCCTCCCCGCCAGACGATCCTAGCCAGGGCCAAGTCGCGCTCACCGCGGTCGAGAACGACCTTTTCGATGAGACATCGCAACAACGCCTTGCGATGCGCATCCGAGATAGTCTCGTCACCCCATATCTGCGGGAGGCGGCCGGTGAGGCTGATGACCTTGTCGTTGAGCTCCTTGCTTATGGCCACTTGTGTGATGGCTTTGGGCGGCGTCTGTCGGGCAAGCGCCTCTTCGGCGGCGCGCACGTCGTTTAGCGCCGCTTCCCATCGACGCTCGAGTTCCGAGGCGACCAACCGATTATCTGGATCAGCTCGGTTGAACTGCCGTTCGGCGAGCGCCGCCGTGTATCGCTTGCGCTCGAGCTCTCGTTCTGCACTGGAGCGTAGCGCATTGTTCGTCTGCTGCTGCACCCGGCGGGAGCGCGACAAGGCATCGAGTTCGGCCGGCGCTAGTGCGGTTAGGAATGCGTCGCCAACGGCTGCATCGATATGGGCGGCGCGGATGTGTTGGCAGGTTGGCTGACCTTCCTGGGTACGCAGGTGATTGCATACATATTCGCCGCCGCCCTTGTAGCGGACGTACATCTTATGGCTACATCGTGCGCACCAGGCAATGCCGTGGAGCAGGAGCTCGCCATTGCGAGGCGCGCCGCGGGTTTTGATGCGCATGTATTCGGCTCGGTTATCTCTGATGACGGATCGGATTTTTTCATAAATTGGCCAGTCGATATAGGCTGGATATCGATCTTTAACGACGATCCGCCACTCCTCCATCGGCCGCGGAGCCTTTTGTGGCAGGGCCCCCTCCCGCTTCGGCGGCCGGAAGCGGGTTCGTCCATAGACAAAGGCGCCCGCGTATGCGGGGTTCTTCAAGATCGCCGCGACGGCAGCCAGCGTCGCGCGCGTGTCCAGCACAAATCGCCATATCGATCACGACGCGGCAGTTCCAGGTCACGCTCGTTCAACGCTCGCATGACCTTGGCAACGCTGCGCAGCTGCAGGAATAACTGGAAGACGAGACCGAGCCGCCCTTGCACGGCCATGTCGGGATCCTTAACGACCACACCGCTCGGGTCCCGCATCAGCCCGATTGGCAGCATAACCGCAAGTTCGCCGCGTTCGGCTTTGGCCAGCAGGCCGGCGGTCAGCCGGCTGCGGATCGTATGTAGCTCAAGCTCGGAGATCGAACCCTTCAGCCCGAGAAGCAACCGTCCGTTGGGAGTGCCCGGATCATAGACACCATCGCGGTCGGCGATCAGGCAGCCACGTAGACCACAGATATCCAGGAGCGGATACCAGTCGGTACAATTACGCGCCAAGCGGGTCACGTCGATCGACAGGATGAGTCCCACTTCACTCAGGCCAACACGGCCAACGAGTTCCTTGAAGCCGTTACGCTGTGCTATAGACGCGCCGCTCAACCCGAGATCGGCATCAATCACGTCGATGGCCGCCTCACGCCATCCGAGTTCGCGGGCGCGCTGGCGAAGCGCGTATTGAAGGCGCAGGCTCTCCTGATTGCTTACGACCTGATGGGGCGTCGACTGCCGGATGTAGACTACGGCTTTGCGCGCCAAGTGGCTTGGTGTGACCAGCTCGGACTTCATGAGGGATCTCCGCCAAAATTGCGGCGACGTCTTCGACGATCTGGCGTCGGAGCGCGGGCGTCAGCGTCGACCAAAGATCGGCTGGATCCATGCTCATGTGCGTCGGGACAATCCGCTGTCGATAAAAGCTCGAGTAGAGCCTCCATACTCAGCTTAATCTGATTTGCCTCTTGCTCATAATATTCGATTGCGGTTGCTTGAATCAGAAGACTGCTTCCTGCGCGATACTCAACTTCATACGAAGCGGGAATGCCTCGGCCTCGCTGACCGATCTTCCTAATCACTCGATATGAGCGCCCCCACAAAGGATGGTGGGGGTCCCCAACCTCGACCACCTCCGGAAATGATTCGTCAGACTCACTATCAGGGACATTCCTCAATCCCCTCGTTTGAAGGGCTGAACTGGAAGCGAGTGGGCGAACGGATTGTCGCGACGCCAGCTGCGGCGAACTGACTCAGACCCGACAACCTGTTTCGCGCGGGGCTTTGGGATGATAGCTTGCGGATGTGCCGCCGTCCCCCATTGATCCCGCCCGTCTTGCAGCGCTGCCCGCCGATTTGCGCGCGCTCTTCCGCGCGCAGGAAGCGATGATTGAAGCCGAGCGTCGTCGCGCAGACGATGAATGCTCGGCGCGCCTTCATGTCGAGAGTGAACTGGCTGCGTCCAAAGAGAGCGTCGAACGCCTCGAACTGCTCGTGAAGGAGTACGAGCGCGCACGTTTCGGTAAACGCTCGGAGAAGTTCAATCCCGATCAGATGCAACTGGTTCTCGAGGACATCGAGATTGCCATCGCCGAAGTCCAGGAACGCCAGGACGATCGTGCGCGCCGCGCCGGCACGGCGCCGTCCAGCCGCCGGACCAGGCGCGCTGCCCGTGCCTTTCCCGCGCACCTGCCGCGCATCGAGCAGGTGATCGAACCCGAGAACCTCGAGTGTCCCTGCGGCTGCGGCCGGATGGTCCAGATCGGCGAGGATCGCTCCCGCCGTCTCGATGTCATGGCCGCCCAGTATCGTGTGATCGAGACGGTGCGACCGCGCTACGCCTGCGCAAAGGGCTGCACCGGTGTTGCTCAGGCGCCGGCGCCCGCCCATCTCGTGGAGGGTGGCATCCCCACCGAGGCGCTGCTGGCGCAGGTGGCGGTCGCCAAGTTCAGCGAGCACATGCCACTCTATCGTCAGTCGCAGGTTCTGGCTCGGCATGGCATCTTCATCGATCGCGCCGTTCTGGCAGACTGGATGGGAACGGTCGCCTTCCACCTCGCGCCGCTGGTCGAGCGCATGAGCGTCGTGATG
The DNA here is from genome assembly GCF_017565645.3 of Bradyrhizobium barranii subsp. barranii. Taxonomy (NCBI): domain Bacteria; kingdom Pseudomonadati; phylum Pseudomonadota; class Alphaproteobacteria; order Hyphomicrobiales; family Nitrobacteraceae; genus Bradyrhizobium; species Bradyrhizobium barranii. The sequence continues at coordinate 2,496,925 of NZ_CP086136.1, read as the reverse complement.
AAGCAATCGGGCCGCTTGTTCATAGACGAGACCAGGGCGCCTGTGCTCGATCCGGGCCGGGGCCGAACGAAGACCGGCTATCTGTGGGCTGTCCTGCGCGACGATCGCGGCCACGGCGGCGCTGATCCACCAATCGTGGTCTACCACTACGCGCCAGGACGCGGTGGTGACCATGCTGAGCGCATCCTCGAGGGCTTCGACGGCATCCTTCAGGTCGACGGATACCAGGGCTATCATCGGCTCGCACGGCCCAAGCGCAAAGGCGGCGTGCCGCTGCGGCTGGCCGCATGTTGGTCCCACTCAAGGCGCAAGATCATCGCAGCGACTCCGAAAGCCGGCTCACCCATCGCCGAAGCCGTTCTCGCGCGCATCGCCGCACTCTATGCGATCGAGAAGGAGATCCGTGGCGCCGACGCCCCGGCTCGGCAAACGACCCGTAACGAGCGATCACGGCCGCTCGTCGCTGAACTCGAGAGGTTTCTGCGCGAGCAAGCCGCTCGCCTGTCGCCGGGCAGCGAGATGGGCAAGGCGATCGCCTATCTCCTGAACCATTGGGATGGCCTCACCTTGTTTCTCGACGATGGTTGCGTTGAGATGGACACCAATCCCGTCGAAAATCAAATCAGGCCGCTGACTCTGACGCGTAAAAATAGTTTATTTGCTGGTCACGACGAAGGTGGTCGTTCATGGGCGCGCATAGCTTCGCTCATCGCCACCTGCAAAATCAACAGCGTGGAGCCCTACGTCTGGATGAAAGCGACGCTCAAAGCGATCGCAACCGGTCACCCGCAGTCCCGGATCGACGAGCTCCTGCCCTGGTCGTTCGGCCGCACCTCGTAATTCTCCGTCGTTGCCGCCTCCATACCCCCCGTCAACGATTTGCAAACACGTTGATCAACAGACTGCAATCCCCACGCCAAACCTTTGCGAATGGGACGCGAACGTCGCTTACGTTCGACGAGAGACAACGGACCTTGAGCGGGCAGGTCTTGCAGATCGCTCCGCGCGCCGCGTAGCGGATCTCGATGCGGCCACTGGTGTTTTTCTGCCTGCTCTTCATCGGATGTAGCAGTTGGCCGGCGGGACAACGGTAGGTGTCGGATGCGCCATCATAGTTGAAGTCCTTGAGGGTAAAGCGGCCCTGCTTCTCGAGCCGGGCGTTGCCCTCCGGCACCGGCACATAGGCCGTGATGCCATCGTCCTCACAACCGACGCGACGACCTGATTTGGTTGATGTAGCCGTAAAGGTAGAGCTTCAGCAGATCGGCCGGATCGTACGGTGGCTGGCCGACCCCTTCAGCCTTGCGATCCGCATGGCGAAAGCCGAGTTTGGCAAGGTCGAGAACACCAACGAAGCTCTCGATTGCCCGGACCGGGTTGTCCGGCCTGACATAATCCTCAATCCGAGCAGGAAGCAGACTGGCCTGGTCGCGGCTCTCGCCGGTCTTGAATGTGCGATTCGTCATGAACAGAAGCGTACACCGACCTACGAAAATGCCGCGTTCTTGCTCAGTCTCGGGGGGCAAGTGGCTGAGCCGATGAACTTGGCGGCAATGCCCTCAAACTGCATGAGCCCCATCTGAAAACTGAAGAAACAGATCGAGCTTTTCCAGATCATGAATACTGGCGACGTGATCGAGGAGAGAGCTGGCCCCGCAAATTCGGACAGTAGCTTGAGTGGATTTTCTGCCTGACAGCGGCGAGGATTCTTGCTGCGAATCAGGAGCGAAGATGACGAAGAAGAGCCGCCGGACGCATTCTCCGGCATTCAAGGCGAAGGTTGCTTTGGCTGCGGTCAAAGGCGACAAGACACTGGCGGAGCTGGCGCAACTGTTTGATGTTCATCCGAACCAGATCACGATCTGGAAAAACCAGCTCCTGGAAGGCGCCGCCGGCGTGTTTGGGCATGACAAGACATCGGCCGAGACGCCGGTCGATTTGAAGGCGTTACATGCCAAGATCGGCGAGCTGGCGTTGGAAAACGATTTTTTGTCCGGCGCGCTCACCAAGGCGGGCCTGCTGAGCGCAAAGCGATGATCGACCGCGATCATGATCTTTCTATCGTGCGCCAGGCGAAGGTCCTGAAGCTGGCTCGCAGCACGGTCTACTATGAACCTCGGCCAGTTTCGGCCGAGGACCTTGCCTTGATGCGTCGGCTCGATGAGCTGCATCTCGATTATCCCTTCGCGGGAGCGCGTATGCTGCGATCGTTGCTGCGGCGGGAGGGCGTATACGCCGGTCGCCGCCACATCGCGACGCTGATGAAGCGCATGGGGATCGAGGCGGTCTATCGTCGCCCGAACACGAGCAAGCCGGCTCCGGGTCACAAGATCTACCCGTACCTGTTGCGCGGATTGAAGATCGAGCGGCCCGACCATGCGTGGGCAATGGACATCACCTACATTCCGATGCGGCGTGGCTTCGTCTATCTCGCGGCGGTCGTCGATGTGTTCAGCCGACGGGTCCTGGCCCATCGCGTCTCGATCACAATGGAGGCGGCCTTCTGCGTCGAAGCGGTCCAGGAGGCGTTGGCGAAGCACGGCAGGCCCGAGATTTTCAACACGGATCAGGGCAGCCAGTTCACCAGCCTCGAGTTCACCGATGTGCTGCTGGACGCGAAGATCGCCATCAGCATGGACGGCAAGGGCGCCTGGCGCGACAACGTGTTTGTCGAGCGGCTCTGGCGCACGGTCAAATACGAAGAAGTTTATCTCCGCGCCTACGACAGCGTGTCCGAGGCGCGAGCGTCAATTGCCAAGTATCTGGCCTTCTACAATCAGGGACGCCCTCACTCGAGCCTTGACGGGCGCACGCCCGACGAGGCTTACTTCGGCACGCAAGCTATGGTGATGGCCGCATGACCGTCGCCGACGGTTTTGTCGTCGCTCTGGTCGGGCTACGCCCTCCCGACGCAACGACAAAACCGTAAAGCCCCGCGTTCAGCATAACCCGGCAGGAATCCACTTAAATCCAGCGGGGCGCTGTCCAAACAACCGGGGCCAGCTCTGAGCGCAATGTTGACGCTATGCGAAGCGGAAATCAGATCACGAAGGAGGTTCACGTTTTCCAAGCTCGGCCCAGCCAGAGCCGTCCGATCTACCGTGACCTCATCTCGCTCTGTATCGGTGAAGTAGGTGTGCATCTTACCGAGCACGCCAACAATCACGTCAGACAGTTGAATGCCGGGCTCAGCTTTGGAGTCCGCAAATCGAAAGTGTGTATTCCAGCATTCCGCAACTCGTCTATGTCCATCTACAGCGAGCCTACCCTGCTTGAGCCGCCTCGGCGACCTTTTTGGCCGGTGTCTTGATGCTCTTGCCGCCAAATGCGAAGGGTAACTGGCGGCGTTGCTGAGGCTGGCAAGGGCGATTCCTGACTTGAGAGAATCCCCCTCAAAGCAGGTGACGGTAAAAAACGAAGCAGGCACATACACAAAGCAGGAAGCCCGCAAACGTTGTGAGGACTCTAGGTAGGACGCAGCACGCCTTGGTCGGAGCAGATCACCAAGCGTCGTGAACCTCTGGTCATCACTACATAAAGGTTGCGGCGACTAAGATCATCAGCGTGCAAAATTACGGAAACGTCGGCTTCTAGCCCTTTCAGCAACAGGGTGCTTCCAACCGACCCGCGTGAAAGGGGACGGCCGAGCGCACGAGATTGCTCTCTAACGCTCACGGCAGCCGCGTGAAAAGTTGTTCCATCCTGGCCCTCTGCCATTTGCAACGCCCGAATACAGCCTCGGAGTATCCCCGGCCGATGGCTGCGGACGCCTGCCTGTTCACCAAGGGCGCCGAGCACTGAGCGGACTCCCGAATAAGTTGGGTTGTCCGCGAAGCGCATCACAAGGCTCTCCAGGTCCGAGGCGGGCTTATGATTCCTGTTAGCCCGGAGTGTCTCCACCCGCTTGAGCAGACCTGAGCCACCAACATTTGTCATAAGTTCTTCGGCAAACTCGACCACCTGAGCAATGCTTTCTTCGATTTCAGATCGAGTGAGCGCGCAAAACTCACCAGATCTCGAAGATCAACGCTCTCCACAGCTGTTGCACCGGGCGTTTGACTGGCAAACTGTCGTTGCCCTTGTGGATTCTTGCTGTCGCCAATTATCAGAATAGTGCCATTCGGATTTGGGGCTCGTGTTGAACAAGCCTCAAGCCGGCATTTATGCTCGTCTTTTCCGCCAGTCTGAATCCAGGAGGCGTTGGCGTGAGCCGACGCGAGATCGATGGATTCGACCGCCAATAGCTTCTTTCTTACCTCCAAAAGCCAGCGACCACACTCCTCCTCTTCAAAATTTTTCCAACGCCACGGAGTGGACAGTTCTCCTACTAATGGGAAATGCTTGCAAACGTGCTCATCCCAATCAGCGAGCTTTTCCTGGAAGTCAAAGATCGCCTGCATAGGATCGCCAAGAACGCACGTCGGGAATGCCGAACATACGCGGCAGAGTACAAAGCCCTCGGGAAAGACCCGAGTATTTCGGCCCGCAAGTCCTCCGTGCTTATGAACATTGCACATAGTTGGACAGCCTTAGCGCACCAACTAGAGAGCCTTGCGGACGTGACGAAAGAAAGAGAGTAAGGCCGCCTCTGGTGCCTAGCTTCGTGACGGGAATGCGCCCAGCTGACCTGCTGCGCCTCTCCGCCGATTATTTACTTGTGACCCAAATGAGACATCCGACCATAGGCGCGAAAAACCGAGATCGTCGACTTAGGAACGAGTCCAAGCCTCTCCTGTTGGTGCAGATCACCGACAGTTGCACCGTGCGCCGCTGGCAGAGAGACGAGTGTGTGCTCCCGCCTTTCAAGGAATGGGAGCGTTTCATGTGCGAAAAATGCGTTCAGCCGAATGAGAAGATAGTGCGCACTGCAAAGCACTCTCGCAGCATATCACCGACCAACTCACCCTGGACGGAATTGCCATCTTGACTGGGCAGTACGAGGCCCTGAAGCGCGAGCTGCATCCCAACCATGAGTAAGGCCGCCACGGACCCGCCGCTTTTTCGGGGAAGGCAGCATCATTGTGCTTGAATACACAGACGAGGTTGCCGCTATGAAGGTAGCCCGAAAGATCGCCTTGGAAACCGGGCGCTCCGTTACGATCCGGACCGAGGATATGCGCGTGATCGGCATGATACCGGCAATCACAACCCTTTGAGTAGGCGAGTAGCCCTCGCTAGCTTCGACTGCTATCTACGACGAGAAGATAGGAGGAGTGCATGAAATTCCGTCCGCTTCACGACCGCGTCGTGGTCAAGCGCATCGACGCAGAAGAGAAGAGCGCCGGTGGCATCATCATTCCCGACGCGGCCAAGGAAAAACCCTCCCAGGGTGAAGTCATCGCCGTTGGCCCCGGCGGCTGTGACGAAAACGGCAAACTGATCCCGATCGACGTCCAGGTCGGTGACCGCGTATTGTTCGGCAAGTGGTCGGGCACCGAGGTCAAGATCGACACCCAGGAGCTGTTGATCATGAAGGAGAGTGACATCATGGGCGTTCTCACCGACGTGTCTTCCAAGAAGAAGGCCGCCTAATCCATCGCTCAAGCGCCTGTCGAGCGCCTGATTAAGGGTGAGACTAAATCAAAAACGCAGGGAGACCCACTATGTCAGCCAAAGAAGTCAAATTCGGAGTCGAGGCCCGCGACCGCATGCTGCGCGGTGTCGACATCCTCCACAATGCGGTAAAAGTGACGCTCGGTCCGAAGGGCCGCAACGTCGTTCTCGACAAGTCGTTCGGCGCTCCCCGTATTACCAAGGACGGCGTCACCGTCGCCAAGGAGATTGAGCTCGAGGACAAGTTCGAGAACATGGGTGCCCAGATGGTGCGCGAAGTCGCCTCCAAGTCCGCAGACGCGGCTGGCGACGGCACCACCACCGCGACCGTGCTCGCCGCTGCGATCGTCCGTGAAGGCGCCAAGTCGGTTGCCGCTGGCATGAACCCGATGGATCTGAAGCGCGGTATCGACATGGCCGTGGAAGCCGTGGTCGCCGACCTTGTCAAAAACTCCAAGAAGGTCACCTCGAACGAGGAAATCGCCCAGGTCGGCACCATCTCGGCCAATGGCGATGCGGAGATCGGCAAGTTCATCGCCGACGCCATGAAGAGGGTCGGCAACGAGGGTGTCATCACCGTTGAGAAGCCAAGTCGCTCGAGACCGAGCTCGACGTCGTCGAGGGCATGCAGTTCGACCGCGGCTACATCTCGCCCGACTTCGTCACCAACGCTGACACGATGCGCGTTGAAATGGATGATGCCTACGTCCTGATTAATGAGAAAAAGCTATCTGAGTTGAATGAACTCCTTCCCTTGTTGGAAGCCGTGGTGCAGAGCGGCAAGCCGCTTGTGATTATCGCCGAAGACGTCGAGGGCGAAGCGCTCGCCACCCTCGTCGTCAACCGTCTGCGCGGCGGCCTGAAGGTCGCGGCCGTCAAGGCTCCGGGCTTCGGCGATCGGCGCAAGGCCATGCTGCAGGACATCGCGATTCTGACGGGTGGCCAGGCGATCTCGGAAGATCTCGGCATCAAGCTCGAGAACGTCACGCTCAACATGCTCGGTCGCGCCAAGAAGGTGATGATCGACAAGGAGAACACCACGATCGTCAGCGGCGCCAGCAAGAACGCCGACATCGATGCGTGGGTGTCCCAGATCAAGGCGCAGATTGAGGAAACCACCTCGGACTACGATCGTGAGAAGCTCCAGGAGCGTCTCGCCAGGCTCGCGGGCGGCGTCGCGGTGATCCGCGTCGGCGGCGCGACTGAGGTCGAGGTGAAGGAGCGCAAGGATCGCGTGGACGATGCGATGCATGCGACCCGCGCCGCGGTTGAAGAAGGCATCCTGCCAGGCGGCGGCGTCGCCCTGCTGCGTGCCTCCGAGCACCTTAAGGGCATTCGCACCAAGAATGACGACCAGAAGACCGGGGTCGAGATCGTGCGCAAGGCGTTGTCCTACCCGGCCCGCCAGATCGCAATCAACGCGGGCGAGGACGGCTCGGTCATCGTCGGCAAGATCTTCGAAAAGGATCAGTAATCGTACGGCTTCGACTCGCAGACCGGCAAATACGGCAACCTGGTCTCCAAGGGTATCATCGATCCGACCAAGGTGGTTCGAGTGGCGATCCAGAACGCGGCGTCCGTCGCAGCGCTCCTGATCACCACCGAAGCTATGGTGGCGGAAGTGCCGAAGAAGAACACCGGTGCGGGCGGCATGCCTCCGGGCGGCGGCGGCATGGGGGGTATGGACTTTTAAGTGCGACCTTCAGAATTCAACAACAAGAAGCTCGGTAGTGATGCCGAGCCTTTGCTGATTTCCTGGCCAACCGGCGTCCAACACTGGCGCACCCTATTGCGCGATCGCGTCGAAGCGCGCCACCGACAAGTGTCAAGCGGCCGAGTTCGAGGAGACACCGCCCGGAATCATCCTGAGGAAACTCCATTCCCGAACATAGCGACCGACCGCCAATCCTGCACGGCTTTATGGGCGGCGCGTTGCCATTGGCGAGGATTGATCTGGATCAAGCGTCGCCGGGTTTCACGAACCAGATTTACGCAAAATTGCTGGAGGGCACGCATCATGGGCACCGTCAGGTGGATCATCTCTACCGCTCCGGAAATCTTCCTGCTGCTCGCCATTGCCATCGGTACGGTACTCGGCCGCGTCAAGATTCGCGGCTTCTCGATCGGAACGACGGCCTGCATCCTGGTCGTCGCCGTGCTCATCGGCCAGCTCGGGACCTTTACCTTCCCCTCGCTGCTGCGCGTGCTCCTGTTCAGTCTCTTTGTGTTCACGATCGGCTACCGGTCAGGCCCCGAATTCTTCGCGTCCCTCAGCATCCGAACCCTGGCGCAGGTCGTGATGGCGCTCGTGCTCGGCGGCACGGGGCTGATCCTCGTTCTGATATTCGCCTTCACGTTCAAGCTCGATCCGGGCACGGCCTCGGGACTTGCCGCCGGCGGGTTGACGCAATCTTCTGGCGCGCTGGCGCAACTCGGCCTGTCCAGCGACGTCTTGAAGCAGCAGGAAGCGAACATCGCCGCCGGCTACGCCGTCACTTACGTTCTCGGCTATATCCTCACACTTCTGTTCGTGCCGTTTGTCGCACCGAAGCTGATGGGGGTCGATCTGAAGGCGGAAGCGGCGAAGCTGGAGGCCGAACTTTCCGGTGGCAATCCGCCACAGAACGAGAATCTCCACTATCGCAAATTCCAGGCCCGCGCCTACCGCGTCTCCGCCGCCGCGGGCCGCACCGTCAAGGACGTCGAAGCGGAAATCGGTAGCCGCACCGTCGTCGAGCGAATCGTGCGGGATGGGGTCGACGTCGAGCCGCGTCTCGACACCATTCTCGAGCCAGGCGACGACATCGTCATCGCTGGGCGAACCGCTGCCCTCGTCGCTGCAAAGCCGGTCATCGGTAACGAAATCGATGCCGACGAAATCCTCAAGGCGATTCCTGGCAACGTGATCAACGTCCTCGTCGACAGCCGCCATCTCCATGGCCGGTCGATCATGGAGATCGCTGAACGCGTCGGCAACGACGCACGCGGCGTCTATCTCCGCACGCTGACCCGGATGAGCCGCGAGGTGCCCCTCGGACCGGATACCCGCGTCTATGTGGGCGACGTCATGACCCTCGTCGGAAGCACCCGCAACATCGAGCGCGCCGCGGCGACGGTCGGGCAGATCCTGCGCTCCGGCGATCGCGCAGACATTGCTTTTCTCGCAATCGGCATCGCCGCGGGCCTGCTCGCTGGCCTCGTCAGCTTCAGGGTCGGCGGCATCCCGCTGACCCTCGGCGGCGGCGGCGGCGCGCTGATCGCGGGCCTCGTCTGCGGCTGGCTGCGGTCGCGCCGGCCGACCATAGGCGCGTTGCCGCCCGCCGCGCAGCAGACGCTGAGCGATCTCGGGCTCGGCGGCTTCATCGCGGCGATCGGTCTCGGCAACGGAGCCGCCGCCTGGACTGCGATCCAGGCACACGGGGTCCTGCTGGTCGGCATGGGCCTAGTCGTCACGCTGGTGCCGTTGATCGTCGCGACGCTGTTTGCGCGCTACGTGCTGCACATGAATCCGGTCATCACTTGTGGCGCGCTGGCCGGCGCCATGACCGTCGATGCTGCGGTGACCGGAGCCTGCGACGTCGCCGAGAGCCAGACGCCGGTGCTCGGCGTCGCCGTGCCCTACGCTATTGGCAACGTCGTCCTGACCGTGCTCGGCCCGATCATCGTGGCCCTCACTTACCCCGGCTGACGGAGGCGACGATGCGCGGGCAATTGGCCGCAATCATCCGACCGCTCGTCGTCTCGCTGGCGCGCGCGAGGACAATGTCCGCATCCAGGAGGAGGTCTGTGCGCTGCCGCTCCCGTTCGCGATGCCATGGTGGCCCGAAACCTGCTCATCATGACCTCCAGCAACCTTCAGCACATGGAGAACACATGCTGTTGCTCGGGCGCAAGACATCGGTTGAGCGGGGCGCGGCCTTCCTGATCGAGATGGACCAGCGGCTGACGGCCGCAGGCATCATGGCATTGCCGAGGTCGCGGCGCGATATCGCGAACTATCTTAGACTGACGTTGGAGACGGTGTCCCGCGCACTGTCGCGGCTGCATGAGCTCGGCATTCTCGGCTTCATCGGCAACAATAAACGCCAAATCATACTGCTGGACCGGCAGCAGCTCGCTAGCCTCGATCTCCAGAATTGAACCCGGGCGCTGCGATGGCGGCGAGATGTTCGATTGTCTTGCGCAGCACCTCGAACAGGACGGCGGTCGACCAGCCGAACAGCAGGATGCCGTTCATCGCGGTCATCGGCCCCGTCAGCCGCCACCCCTCGACGGGCGTGACGTCGCCATAGCCGAGCGTGGTGTAGTTCACGAAGGTGAAATACAACAATTCGCTTCCCTCAGGTGCCACGCCGACTATGGCGTAGGCCAACGCCCAGACCAGGACCTCGACTGTGTGTGCGACCATTAAAATGACAGCCGTTACGACCATCACGGCCATCAGGTGCCATCGAGGCCGCGACGTATGCCGCAAACCCGCGGTGCGGGCAATGTCGATCGCCGCAACGGTCACCAGCGCGTGAATCATGATGTTGATCACGCTGATGAAGGTGGCAAGAAGAAATTGAACCGCCATCTCCCACTCGATGCAGCCGCACAGCTCAAGTCTTTGGCCTAATGGCCCCCGTCGCCGCCTTCATCGCGGACTAGTACCCGGAATCAGAGCTGAGTGATACGGCGGCCTTTGAAACGGCGTTGACGGACCTTTTTCTTGGTCCAGACGAAGGGCTCGGCTCTGTCGTTGTATGCGTTGACGTAGGCATCGATGTGTTCCTGAAGCTGCTTGAGGCTCGTGAAGGAGGTGCCGCTGAGCGACTGCCCCTGCAAGATGGAAAACCATACTTCGACCTGATTGAGCCATGACGCACTTGTCGGCGTGAAATGAAATTGCACGTTGGGGTGGGCCTTGAGCCAGTCCTCGTTCTTTTTATGGGTGTTGAGGTTGTCGAGGATGACGTGAAGCTTGCGGTTCGGAAAAGCCGCGGTGACGCTGTTCATGAAATCGAGAAACTCGACGCGGCGCCGGCGTTTTGAATGGGTCGCGATGATCTTTCCGGTGGCGACTTCGAGCGCCGCAAACAATGTTGTGGTGCCATGCCGCTTGTAATCGTGGCTTTGGCCGGTCAAGGCGCGGCCATTGGGCAACTTCAGATAACCCTGCGCTCGCTCCAAAGCCTGGATCGAGGGCTTCTCGTCCACGCACAGCACAATGGCCTTCGCCGGCGGCGCGACATAGAGGCCGACAACATCGGCGGCTTTGGCCGTAAAGTTCGGGTCGTTGCTCTCGCACCAGGACTTGCGAGCCACCAGGTCAATCTTGTGGCTGCGCAGGAACCGCCAGACATATTGGACATCGACATCGCCCAGCGCCTCGGCCAGCAGGGGGCCGGTCCAGCGCGCAAACCCTTGCGGTGGCGGCTTATCCAGCAGCTTCAGAATCCGCTTGTCGGTCGTCTTCGTATAGATCGGCTGCTTGCCAGGCCGCGGCTTGTCTTGCAGCCCTTCAAGGCCATGGTCGGCATAGCGATGCCGCCAAAGGCTGACAATCCGCGGCTGGACCCCAACTTCCTTGGCGATCGACCGGGTGCTGCGCCCATCCGCCGCCAACAGAACTATCCGCGCCCGCTTCAAATCGCGCTGCAACGTCACCGGTGAGCGACAGCACGCCTCAAGCACCTTGCGATCTTTCCTCGAAAGGTGGACTTCTCTTGCTTCGGGTATCATCCCGACCTTGAATCACGACTCACGTTCCAAGAAAAGTGGGTACTAGCCTATGCTCCTGGTCGGATCGGCGAGCAACCACATCTAGTAAGAAATCGGACTGGATCACGAGGGCATCCTGCATGTCCCTGGCCTGAACCAGCTTTTCGCCGAGGTCGAACGTCGCGGTGGCGTTGCGCTGCATGTAGCCGCAGAACTCCTTGGCCTGGTTGGCAATCGGCACCGGCGAGGCGCTCAGGCCCTTCTCCAACTGATCAAAATATTCCGCATTGGCTTTGCGCAGCCGGCCGAGCGTCCCGGCTAGTATCGTACGAATGCCCTCGGTGGATGAATTTATGTCGGCCATGGCGTCATTCTTCCTGGTTATAGGTCAACGCTCGACCGCCAGCTGCGCCGGCGGAGCACGTTCAGTGCGGATCCAGGCGACCGTCAGCTCCCAGGCTACCGACAGAATGATCGGTCCGATGAACAGGCCGATGATGCCGTGGACGAGGGTTCCCCCGATCACCCCGATCAGGATGACGAGTGCGGGCGTGGTCAGGCCACGTCCCATGATGAGCGGTTTCAGGATGTTGTCGAGCACCGACACGACCACGAGAAATACCGTCAGCAGAAGAGCGATCGGAAATTCCTTGTCGGTCCAGATCCAGATAATGACCGGCAGAATGACGATCGCTCCGCCGATCTGCACGATCGACAGCAACAGCACCACGAACGCCAGCAATCCCGCGCTAGGGATGCCGGCCAGCTTGAACCCAAGACCGGCCAGCAACGATTGGACGATCGCGACGCCGATCACCCCCTGGGCCACCGCACGGATGGTGGTACCGGCGAGGTCGAGAAAGTGCTCGCTCTGTTCAGGGACGATCCGTGACAGAAAGTCGCGGCTCGCGGCGACGAGCTGCGGGCCGTACGGAAACAGGACACCGGCCACGACAACGGACAGCAGGAACTTGACCGTCCCCACACCGGCATTGCCCGCAAATCCAAGCAACGTCGTCGCGAAGGGCTTGAGATACGGCACCACTTCGCGCAGCAGCGAACGAAGATTGGTCGAGGCCTGATCCCAGAGATCGAAGAGCTGAGGCCCAACGAGGGGCCATTGCTTGAGCGACTGAGGTGGCGAAGGAACCAGCACTTCACCCGCTGTAATTTGCCCGGCAAGATCCCTGATCCCATCGACTGCGCCCATGCCGAGCCAGGTCGCGGGTCCGATCACGATGGCGAGACTGATAAGGGTCAGGATCCCCGCCGCAAGCTTTGGCCGGCCACCGAGGAGCTTGGCGAGGCGCTGAAACACCGGATTGAGCGCGACGGCGAGCACGACACTCCAGGCCAAGATCGGCACGAATGGACGGACCAGGAGCAGGGTCCAGACGATCAGGACCGCGAGCAACCCCAGCCGGATCACAAGCTGGATGATCTCGTCTCCGGAGATGATCTGGCGAAGTGTTCTCACGGACGCGCCTTCAGCCATGGCCACGCATGTTGCAGGCAAGCCTAGTTCCCGCTCTCGCGCGGCGATCTTGATCCAGATCAAGTGGGTGGCGGGATTGGCAGCTGTTATGGCTGCGGTCCCGACAGGTTCATCTCACGCTCGGCCCGGAATACGTTGCCATAGAGACTTGCGATCCACTGGCGGCCACGCGACGTCACGTTGAGATAGCGTATCGCCGCCTGAATCTGGGGAGCAACATTGCTCCAATAGAACTGCGGATACTTGTAGACGATGTCCGCCGGCGTCGCATAGCCCAGCGTCTTGTTGAGCCCGATCTCCTCGAATTCGTAGAACAGCGCATTCGACTTTCTCAGATAGTTGGGATCGCCGAGCTGGCCGATCAGATCGGCGGCCCGCAGCAACAAGCCCTCCTCTTCGATCAGGCTATCATTGGAAGACATCGTATAGGGGAACCGGGTTTATTCGATCGCCCGTGCAACCCGGTCCGCATCCACCTGCTCGACAGAATCGAGCCGCTCCAGCACGAACAGTTTGGACCGATCGACATGGTATGGCGCGAGGGCCGCATCGGACGATCCTCGCGGTAGACGAACGGTACCGCCGTTCACGTCCGCAATGAACTGCTCGTCCTCATCGCCTTGAACGACCCCGCGAACATATCCGATGTCATGAGCAAGGCATGCCAGAATGAAGTTCGCATAGTCGTTTGCCGTGGTGGGCCGCAGCAGCGCGCGTCCGGTCAGGATATCGTGCCCGACTAGGGTCACGAGCAACGTATGCTCGATATTGTGATATAGGGCATCGCTATTGCCGATGCACTTGGCTGCGAACGGAAGCAGTTCGGTCAGACCGGCATGCGAGGCGCCGAACCGGTCCTTGGTTTCTGTAGTCAGAAACGCGCCCAGTCCTTGCGACACCAGTTCGGGAACTGTGATCATCAGGTTGCTCCGCTCCGGAAGTGTGGACAATATACAGACCAAGGCCATGACTCTCCGCGATCGCGTCTGCATGAGTCAATGTGCGCTGGCCGAACAATACGCATAGATGACACAGATCAGGCGACCGCAGCCAGCCAGGCACCCCATGAGCCAGATACGGGCAATTGCCCGCTGGGGTTTGGTCCTCGTCATCGGGAGGGACTGGATGGGGTGCGTCGGCTATTCTTCCAGATCGCGCTTGGCCTCCTGACTGACAACCTCCTCGCCTTGGCCTTGCTCGATCCAGGAGGGGATCTCGCTCGAGGGAATCAACCGTCGCGGCAAAAAGGGATTGAGCGTCCCTGCGAAGACGATCAATCCCTCATTGAACTTCTCTCGCGCGAAATTCCTCGCGTCGGCTTCGCTCTCGAACGTGCGTGTCTCCCGGGGATTTCGCCGCTTCGGTAAGGTCCCGCGCTTGTGTACCTCAAACGTAACGTACCAGGTCTGCGACATCCGCCCAACTTCCGAATTGCGATCAAGCGGATATCTGTCGACCAACCGCTGAGATCATGTTGGCGTCCTAGTTGCGCCGCTCTTCGCGTCGCTCGGTGCGTCCTTCACGCCTTTCCTCGCGCCGCTCGGTACGTCCCACACGCCGCTCATAGCGCCGCTCGTGGCGTGCTCCCCGCCTCTCCTGGCGTCGTTCCATGCCGACGGTCTGCGCCGGGGACTCCGTTCCAAACAGGAATGTGCCGGATGTCGCTATTCCAAGAGCCGCGGCCCATCCCAGCAACGAAAGAGCCTCGCGGCGATCGAGACGTTCGGAATTCGATCTTTCACTCATGTCAGCAACTCCCGAACTTGAGAACCTTTCAGTAGGCAATGCCTCCACTTGCATTCGTTGATCGGCGTCAACGGTCAACGTTGTTGCCATGATCGCGCAGACGAGCACGATTGGAGATTTGGCATGGTCACCACACCTGGTAGGCGAACCAGCCATATTGCGGCGGCCGAGCGACGAGCCGGATGCGCCTTTCGATGTGCCTTCTTGCAATCTTGCTTTGCCGCTGTGGCTTCGCTTCAGGCCTTGTCGACTGACGCGATTGCTGTCGTTCGGCACCAGGCAGATGAAGCTGAGCGAATGCCTCGGGCGCTCGCGTTTTCGGGGACTCGGTGCCCGGCGGGGCACCAAACTCGGCCATGGCGCTCTCCGTCGGGACGATCGTGGGCTGACTGGTGTCAAGAACGACCCGCTCCGGCAATTTCCGATCGGATTGGATGCGGATGGCGGTCGAGGGACCGGGTCCGCCGTGTCCAGCGGGCCGATCCGGAAGACAGGCATCCGCAACGAAGAGCAGCGCGAGCAACGCACCGCCGACATAAAACAGATATCGCGATAGCGGCATTGTCGGCGCCATCGCCGCCGCAGAGTTTCGTCCTCTCGCAACCAATGGACGACGGCGGCAAAATGGGTGAAGCAATGCAACCTGCATGGGCGTGGTTGCCTTAATCGAACCCGCCGTCGCATTTGCCGCGGCGCGTTCCTTGTGAAGCACTTGCTGAGGCTTGCGAGACGATCCATCTGCCACGCGCACGCATAGTCTAGCAGCCGATCTTCATCGCCTTTCCGCCCGGCTTCGCTTGAGCCAGATCAACGAATCGAACTTTCGCAACATTGCCCGGCGCCGCGGCGCGCAGCCTGGTCAGTCCCGGCGACGTGTCCCTTGGTACAATGACCACGAGGGCAATCGGATGGCTGTGGCGCACGTCGTAGAACTCTCGTCGCATACATGGAGCATCTGGCCGGGAGGCCGATGTGAGTCAGTTCGAGTTGAGTTGGCGCGCAGCACAGGTCTGCCCGGGTACGCCATGCGCGCTCATTACTTCGGAGGGCCGTGGGGCCACGGCTACACCGGCTGGACCGATTACGCAGCCGGCAACGGCACCAGCCGCGTCCGCGGCTCATTGGTGAAAACGGCGACGGCATCTTGTATATATGCCAATGGAGCCCGCGAACGGCGTTGGGCGGCGTTTATTAAGCAGCTCATCGCTCTAAGCTACGCGGCCCTGGCTGTGCGCGGAGAATATCATGTGTTCTAGTCGTCGTCAGTTGGCTCGGCGTTGCCAACGGGGCCGTTATGTCAACGCGGACTTTTCGAGCGCAGAGCGGAAGCAGCCAGGGTGGCACTAATGGAATACGCGAAGGCGCGTAGCACCAACGAGACGCTTCGACCCCTCTGCATGCAGAAGTAAAAGCGCCGAACTGGCTGAGGTGGCCAGGGGAAACGTCCTCTATCCAGATTTGGCTGAATGCCTTCTCGCGTTTCACGCGCGCTTGCACGATTTTCTGCGGTTCCTTGACCTTGATCGATGGTCCGAGCACGAGTCCATGGACGATCCGAATTCACTCTCACAGGACGGAGACCATCACGATGCGCGACATGCTCGGAAAACTACTACTCGCGGTTGCCGTGGTCGCCCTCGGAGTGTCTCGCTTGGCTAGTCAGCTGACGAAGGCCTTTCGCTATCGCTAGTCGGGGCAGAAGCACGGGTTGGACGGCCCCTGACGCACGTGCCTGTAGCCGGCGTCGCACGCCGCACCACCAGGCGCGGTCGCCGGAGGTGCGGCTGTCGGCGAGGCCGGCACCGCATGTGTCCGCGTGCTTACCAACGGAAGCTACGTCTGCCGCTGATGGCTGCCATTGCCCGCTCTGAACACCGCATCCTGCGGGATGCCGCCCAGCAGGATGCGCACTTTAGATTCGGGCGCTATTGGAGCAGAAGATTGATGAGATCGCTGCCCCTGGAGATTTCAGTCGCGGTTTCCGGCCAGCCGATCCTGACGCGAGGCGATCTCACACGCCTTCCGACCTCTCGACCTCTGCAAGGTTCTCAAGCTGGCTCCCAAGCGCTGCCCAACTCCGTGAGATGTTCGTCAGCACGGTCGCTCGACGGGCGGAATTCCTCGGATCAGCGGTACGTAGTTTGTACTCGGCGGCATAAGCGCGGCATTGTTCCGCTGTAGGCACGCTGTCCCCCTTGCGCGCATCAGTGTCCCGGTCGTGACCGATGGCGATGAGACGATCATCACACTTGTTTGGAAGTCGATACAATGTAAGCGACGTTCGCGTCCCACTCGCAAAGGTTTGGCGTGGGGATTGCAGTCTGTTGATCAACGTGTTTGCAAATCGTTGGCGGGGGGTATGGAGGCGGCAACGACGGAGAATTACGAGGTGCGGCCGAACGACCAGGGCAGGAGCTCGTCGATCCGGGACTGCGGGTGACCGGTTGCGATCGCTTTGAGCGTCGCGTTCATCCAGACGTAGGGCTCCACGCTGTTGATTTTGCAGGTGGCGATGAGCGAAGCTATGCGCGCCCATGAACGACCACCTTCGTCGTGACCAGCAAATAAACTATTTTTACGCGTCAGAGTCAGCGGCCTGATTTGATTTTCGACGGGATTGGTGTCCATCTCAACGCAACCATCGTCGAGAAACAAGGTGAGGCCATCCCAATGGTTCAGGAGATAGGCGATCGCCTTGCCCATCTCGCTGCCCGGCGACAGGCGAGCGGCTTGCTCGCGCAGAAACCTCTCGAGTTCAGCGACGAGCGGCCGTGATCGCTCGTTACGGGTCGTTTGCCGAGCCGGGGCGTCGGCGCCACGGATCTCCTTCTCGATCGCATAGAGTGCGGCGATGCGCGCGAGAACGGCTTCGGCGATGGGTGAGCCGGCTTTCGGAGTCGCTGCGATGATCTTGCGCCTTGAGTGGGACCAACATGCGGCCAGCCGCAGCGGCACGCCGCCTTTGCGCTTGGGCCGTGCGAGCCGATGATAGCCCTGGTATCCGTCGACCTGAAGGATGCCGTCGAAGCCCTCGAGGATGCGCTCAGCATGGTCACCACCGCGTCCTGGCGCGTAGTGGTAGACCACGATTGGTGGATCAGCGCCGCCGTGGCCGCGATCGTCGCGCAGGACAGCCCACAGATAGCCGGTCTTCGTTCGGCCCCGGCCCGGATCGAGCACAGGCGCCCTGGTCTCGTCTATGAACAAGCGGCCCGATTGCTTCATCACGACGCTCATGCGCTCGACCAGCGGCGCGAGGTGGAAGGCGACCGTTCCCATCCAGTCTGCCAGAACGGCGCGATCGATGAAGATGCCATGCCGAGCCAGAACCTGCGACTGACGATAGAGTGGCATGTGCTCGCTGAACTTGGCGACCGCCACCTGCGCCAGCAGCGCCTCGGTGGGGATGCCACCCTCCACGAGATGGGCGGGCGCCGGCGCCTGAGCAACACCGGTGCAGCCCTTTGCGCAGGCGTAGCGCGGTCGCACCGTCTCGATCACACGATACTGGGCGGCCATGACATCGAGACGGCGGGAGCGATCCTCGCCGATCTGGACCATCCGGCCGCAGCCGCAGGGACACTCGAGGTTCTCGGGTTCGATCACCTGCTCGATGCGCGGCAGGTGCGCGGGAAAGGCACGGGCAGCGCGCCTGGTCCGGCGGCTGGACGGCGCCGTGCCGGCGCGGCGCGCACGATCGTCCTGGCGTTCCTGGACTTCGGCGATGGCAATCTCGATGTCCTCGAGAACCAGTTGCATCTGATCGGGATTGAACTTCTCCGAGCGTTTACCGAAACGTGCGCGCTCGTACTCCTTCACGAGCAGTTCGAGGCGTTCGACGCTCTCTTTGGACGCAGCCAGTTCACTCTCGACATGAAGGCGCGCCGAGCATTCATCGTCTGCGCGACGACGCTCGGCTTCAATCATCGCTTCCTGCGCGCGGAAGAGCGCGCGCAAATCGGCGGGCAGCGCTGCAAGACGGGCGGGATCAATGGGGGACGGCGGCACATCCGCAAGCTATCATCCCAAAGCCCCGCGCGAAACAGGTTGTCGGGTCTGAGTCAGTTCGCCGCAGCTGGCGTCGCGACAATCCGTTCGCCCACTCGCTTCCAGTTCAGCCCTTCAAACGAGGGGATTGAGGAATGTCCCTGATAGTGAGTCTGACGAATCATTTCCGGAGGTGGTCGAGGTTGGGGACCCCCACCATCCTTTGTGGGGGCGCTCATATCGAGTGATTAGGAAGATCGGTCAGCGAGGCCGAGGCATTCCCGCTTCGTATGAAGTTGAGTATCGCGCAGGAAGCAGTCTTCTGATTCAAGCAACCGCAATCGAATATTATGAGCAAGAGGCAAATCAGATTAAGCTGAGTATGGAGGCTCTACTCGAGCTTTTATCGACAGCGGATTGTCCCGACGCACATGAGCATGGATCCAGCCGATCTTTGGTCGACGCTGACGCCCGCGCTCCGACGCCAGATCGTCGAAGACGTCGCCGCAATTTTGGCGGAGATCCCTCATGAAGTCCGAGCTGGTCACACCAAGCCACTTGGCGCGCAAAGCCGTAGTCTACATCCGGCAGTCGACGCCCCATCAGGTCGTAAGCAATCAGGAGAGCCTGCGCCTTCAATACGCGCTTCGCCAGCGCGCCCGCGAACTCGGATGGCGTGAGGCGGCCATCGACGTGATTGATGCCGATCTCGGGTTGAGCGGCGCGTCTATAGCACAGCGTAACGGCTTCAAGGAACTCGTTGGCCGTGTTGGCCTGAGTGAAGTGGGACTCATCCTGTCGATCGACGTGACCCGCTTGGCGCGTAATTGTACCGACTGGTATCCGCTCCTGGATATCTGTGGTCTACGTGGCTGCCTGATCGCCGACCGCGATGGTGTCTATGATCCGGGCACTCCCAACGGACGGTTGCTTCTCGGGCTGAAGGGTTCGATCTCCGAGCTTGAGCTACATACGATCCGCAGCCGGCTGACCGCCGGCCTGCTGGCCAAAGCCGAACGCGGCGAACTTGCGGTTATGCTGCCAATCGGGCTGATGCGGGACCCGAGCGGTGTGGTCGTTAAGGATCCCGACATGGCCGTGCAAGGGCGGCTCGGTCTCGTCTTCCAGTTATTCCTGCAGCTGCGCAGCGTTGCCAAGGTCATGCGAGCGTTGAACGAGCGTGACCTGGAACTGCCGCGTCGTGATCGATATGGCGATTTGTGCTGGACGCGCGCGACGCTGGCTGCCGTCGCGGCGATCTTGAAGAACCCCGCATACGCGGGCGCCTTTGTCTATGGACGAACCCGCTTCCGGCCGCCGAAGCGGGAGGGGGCCCTGCCACAAAAGGCTCCGCGGCCGATGGAGGAGTGGCGGATCGTCGTTAAAGATCGATATCCAGCCTATATCGACTGGCCAATTTATGAAAAAATCCGATCCGTCATCAGAGATAACCGAGCCGAATACATGCGCATCAAAACCCGCGGCGCGCCTCGCAATGGCGAGCTCCTGCTCCACGGCATTGCCTGGTGCGCACGATGTGGCCATAAGATGTACGTCCGCTACAAGGGCGGCGGCGAATATGTATGCAATCACCTGCGTACCCAGGAAGGTCAGCCAACCTGCCAACACATCCGCGCCGCCCATATCGATGCAGCCGTTGGCGACGCATTCCTAACCGCACTAGCGCCGGCCGAACTCGATGCCTTGTCGCGCTCCCGCCGGGTGCAGCAGCAGACGAACAATGCGCTACGCTCCAGTGCAGAACGAGAGCTCGAGCGCAAGCGATACACGGCGGCGCTCGCCGAACGGCAGTTCAACCGAGCTGATCCAGATAATCGGTTGGTCGCCTCGGAACTCGAGCGTCGATGGGAAGCGGCGCTAAACGACGTGCGCGCCGCCGAAGAGGCGCTTGCCCGACAGACGCCGCCCAAAGCCATCACACAAGTGGCCATAAGCAAGGAGCTCAACGACAAGGTCATCAGCCTCACCGGCCGCCTCCCGCAGATATGGGGTGACGAGACTATCTCGGATGCGCATCGCAAGGCGTTGTTGCGATGTCTCATCGAAAAGGTCGTTCTCGACCGCGGTGAGCGCGACTTGGCCCTGGCTAGGATCGTCTGGCGGGGAGGCGCCGTGACGGAGCTCGAAGTGAAGATGAGCGTCAACTCCGTCACCAGATTGACGCGAGGCACAGAGATGCGGGAACGCCTTCTGACGCTCGCTCGCGACGGCGTCCCAGACGACAAGATCGCCACAATCCTTACTCGGGAAGGTCACCGCTCTCCCCGTTGCGCCGATAAGGTGCTGCCTATCACCGTTGGGCGGCTCCGTCGTGCCGCCGCCATCAAGGTAACTGCCCAGCGCAGCCGATGGGAGCATGACGACTCATACCTCAGCCCGCCCGAACTGGCCCGAAGGCTCGAGATTCCAGTAAACTGGCTCTATGTTCAGATCCGAACCAAGCGTTTGCTAATTGATCGCCAGCCCAGCGGCGCCTATCTCTTCCCGAATACACCATCCGTTCTTCACGCCATCGGAGACCTTCGAAACCACGTCATCGCGCAACTTGATCTAAGAATCTGTCAGCCTAACAAGGAGGGGCATCAACATGGGTGATCGAACAGCGCTTCGAACTGCACGCGCGTCAGATGCATGACGCCGTCGCTGATCTGCGGCCACTCGAAACGACCATCGCGGCCAAGGCGCTTGTAGACCAAAACGAGGCCCGTGCCGTCCCATAGCAAAATCTTCAGCCGGTCGGCGCGCTTCGAACGAAAAACCACGATCAGGCCCGAATGCGGATCGAGCCCAAGCGTGTTTTGCACAAGACCGGCCAGCGCGTCGTGCCCGCACCGGAAGTCAACAGGACGCACAGCAAGCACAATCCGCAGTCCCTGCGCCGGAATGATCATGCGCCGCGCTCGATCGCAGTCACGATCTCCGCGATCCGCACCGCCGACACGTCCGCATCCAGGCGGACCGAAACCTTGCCAATCGTAATCTCGACGGGCCCCTCGCTCTTGCCTGACGCCACTGGATCGCTCAGCTCGATCGACACGAAATCCGCCGCGTCGTCCGTGACCAATGCGAGCCGGCCAGCACGCGCCAATCTGCGCCACGTCGTCAACTGCTGGGCCTTCACACCATAACGCCGTGCGACATCACATACCCGGGCGTCGGGCTTCATGCTCTCGAAAACAGCGCGCCCCTTGATCTCCGCAGACCATAACCGGCCTCCAGAACGCGTCCGGCGCGTAAGCTTCCCCACAAAGCCATCAGCTTCAGCTTCCTCCCCCGATTGTTCCATCGCCTTCAGTCTCCTCTCGGCTCTCTGACAAGCCAAGGATCGCAGAGCGAAAGCCGAAGCGAAACCAGTCAATCAAATGGGAGAAAAGCTCCGCTTACGAAAAGCTCCGCTTACCGTCGAACGCGGACTACCGGACGATCGGTCGCTGGGAGCATGAAAGCGTTCTTGAACGTCATCGCACGCGGATGCAGGGCGCAGGCGAGCTGATGCGCCGTCGTTTTGGCATCGTCGAGCATCCGTTCGGCACGCTCAAATGCCGTGCCGGCTATCGTCATTTCCTGGTCCGCGGCTTCGACAAGGTCCGCGGCGAGTGGAGCCTGATGGCGCTCTGCTACAACTTCACCCGCGTGCTCAACATCCTGGGTTTCGACGCGTTTCTGGCCGCGCTCGCAAAGACGCTTGCTCCTTGCCGACGGCACCCTCGCAGCCCTCCTGCAGTGCATCCAGGTTGCTCTAGCGGCCTTCTGGACCAATATACAGCCTCCGCTCGCAATCGGCCGGCTCGCACCGGCCTGCCTCCGCTAACGAGTAATTCTTGCTCAGTCTCCCCGGACTACGTTGCTGGGGCCATTGACAGGAAGCGGCACGACGAAGAAGCGACAAAGCTGGTGCACTGGAGGACTGAGACCACTCTGCCAGTCGAGCATAGGCCAAGCTAAGCCATTCGCTAACCTACGGAATTCCACTCTCAAGGTCGCCGGCCGGCTCGATAAACCGCTTTTCAAAGTGAGACACTTGTCACGATTTAAGAGAAACGTTACAATTGCAACGCTTCTGAAGAAGGTTGCTTTGCTGTCGTGCTTGTCACCGACAAACTCTATTTCACCTCGACGCTCATCGCTGGAGCAGGCTGTGGGTCGGACACTTTTCGCGCCTGGCGCAATCGAAACGGCCTCTTTCCTGAAACCTCGGGCGGCGGTAAATGGAATAAGTTTTCAATTATCGACATCTTTGTTGTTAGCCTCGTTAATGACCTAACGCGCTCGGGCTTGTCCGCTCAATTCGCAGTTGATGCTGCGATGAAAGCCGCTCCGCTCCTAGAGGTGCTTTTTCATGTCCCGCTGACCAAAAGAGAAGTCTTGTGGCCTTCTGAATTGATCTCAAAAATTGAGCGAAAGATTTGGCCGGGGCGAACTGATTACCCCGTCTTGAATATTAGACCTCCTGCTACCTCGTCGGGCCAGGTGAAGGTTGAACTTCTTACTTCCCAGACTAGTGCGGAAACCATGCTTCGGAACCGCGCAATAAGCATCAGCGTAAATTTACTGTACTTATCGCGCGCTGCACTTGCGGGAATGGCAATTGCCGATTCCGAATTGGAGATCGACGGCAAGAAGAGGTTTAGGCCAGGCCATGCAAAGCTAAGCTCGGGCGAAGTACGGCAGCCGCAAAGTCCATCTCGACGGTTCAAGGCTGGGGATTGAGCCAATGGCGCGCCAACTCGCACTACCTCCGACGCTTGCCCCCCGCCTAATTGGGCGCGAGGCCGCTGCAGCTTATGTGTCAGTCGCGCCGAACACATTCGACATCATGGTGCGGGAGGGGCGGATGCCTAAACCGCGGCTCCTCACCGCCGGGCGAAAGGCGTGGGACGTGAGACTACTCGATCAAGCGATCGATGGGCTGCCTTTGGAAGGCGATGAGAGCAGCGTTTCAAAAGATGGCTGGGATGATTAGTAATGCGTCGCAAATTGCCACCAAACGTCGATAAGAACATCGTCAAGGGTCGCGTTTACCTTTCGTATCGCATGGGCAAGGGACCGCGAACTAAGCTTCCCGGTGATCCCGATTCGGACGAATTTAGGCTCGCTTACGCCGCCGCTGTTGCAGGCCAGGCGGCGGCTAGGCCGGCGATCGCCAAGGATGCATCACGTTCAATCGGCGCGCTCGTGACATCCTATTTGAGCAGTGATGCTTTCGCGTCGCTCGGCGATGGCAGCAAGAGTGGCTATCGTAGCCGTCTGGATCAGATAAGGCGCGATCACGGCCACCGAGCAGTTGCCGGCCTCACGAAAGATCGCATTGAGGAGAAGATTCTCAAGCCGCTTCACAACAGGCCGGGCGCAAAAATCGACACCCTTAAGAAGCTTCGTATCTTAATTCGTCACGCGAAGGATGATCTTAAATGGCTTGCGGTCGATCCGTCCGATGGCATCAAGCGCGGTCGATCGAAAGAAATTCGCGCCTGGACGGACGCCGAGATAAAGGCTCTTGAGGAGCGTTGGACCGTCGGCACGAAGCAGCGCGCCGCTTATGAGCTGATGCTCAATGTGGGTACTGCACGCATCGACACGCACCTCATAACGTGGGTGCAGGCCGACGCCGATGATTTTGAGTATACACGCCGCAAGACGGGCGTTCCCGTAGTTGTCGAGAAAGCAAAGTCGCTGCGAGAAGCCCTCGCCGCCCTACCCCGCCGACATTTCTGCATTTTGACCACTGAGTGGGGCAAGCCGTTCACCGTGGATGGTTTTAGCGGGTGGATGCGAGGCGCGATGACCGAAGCCGGACTTCCGCTCGATTGTCGGCCGCATGGTTTGCGCAAGACCTTCGGGCGTCTTCTGGCGGATGCCGGCGCGACCGCTCATGACATCATGGCAGCGCTGGGCCACCTGACATTGGCCGAGGCTGAACGTTACACGCGCGAGGCGGACCGCCGTCGCGGTGGCCGCCGCGCAATCTTAAAGCTTGAAGACCACAAGGCGAACAGATTTCCCCAAACCTCTTCTGTCGGTTTGGGGAAACTGTCAAAAACCGAAGGATAATCAAAATGAAGCGAAGATCACTGGCGCTCCCTAGGGGAATCGAACCCCTGTTTCAGCCTTGAGAGGGCTGAGCAGCAAGAGTGAGTTCGCAGCCGGCGTTTGTGGCTAGGATCAAGGGCCGAGCCCTTGGTTCAGGCGGAGTTCCGCCCATCCATCAAGGACTAGTACCCACTTTTCTTGGAACGTGAGTCGTGATTCAAGGTCGGGATGATACCCGAAGCAAGAGAAGTCCACCTTTCGAGGAAAGATCGCAAGGTGCTTGAGGCGTGCTGTCGCTCACCGGTGACGTTGCAGCGCGATTTGAAGCGGGCGCGGATAGTTCTGTTGGCGGCGGATGGGCGCAGCACCCGGTCGATCGCCAAGGAAGTTGGGGTCCAGCCGCGGATTGTCAGCCTTTGGCGGCATCGCTATGCCGACCATGGCCTTGAAGGGCTGCAAGACAAGCCGCGGCCTGGCAAGCAGCCGATCTATACGAAGACGACCGACAAGCGGATTCTGAAGCTGCTGGATAAGCCGCCACCGCAAGGGTTTGCGCGCTGGACCGGCCCCCTGCTGGCCGAGGCGCTGGGCGATGTCGATGTCCAATATGTCTGGCGGTTCCTGCGCAGCCACAAGATTGACCTGGTGGCTCGCAAGTCCTGGTGCGAGAGCAACGACCCGAACTTTACGGCCAAAGCCGCCGATGTTGTCGGCCTCTATGTCGCGCCGCCGGCGAAGGCCATTGTGCTGTGCGTGGACGAGAAGCCCTCGATCCAGGCTTTGGAGCGAGCGCAGGGTTATCTGAAGTTGCCCAATGGCCGCGCCTTAACCGGCCAAAGCCACGATTACAAGCGGCATGGCACCACAACATTGTTTGCGGCGCTCGAAGTCGCCACCGGAAAGATCATCGCGACCCATTCAAAACGCCGGCGCCGCGTCGAGTTTCTCGATTTCATGAACAGCGTCACCGCGACTTTTCCGAACCGCAAGCTTCACGTCATCCTCGACAACCTCAACACCCATAAAAAGAACGAGGACTGGCTAAGGCCCACCCCAACGTGCAATTTCATTTCACGCCGACAAGTGCGTCATGGCTCAATCAGGTCGAAGTATGGTTTTCCATCTTGCAGGGGCAGTCGCTCAGCGGCACCTCCTTCACGAGCCTCAAGCAGCTTCAGGAACACATCGATGCCTACGTCAACGCATACAACGACAGAGCCGAGCCCTTCGTCTGGACCAAGAAAAAGGTCCGTCAACGCCGTTTCAAAGGCCGCCGTATCACTCAGCTCTGATTCCGGGTACTAGGTTGTTGGCTCGAGCTTTTGTCAGAATTCGCGGCCTAAATTTAGTTCACGAGTCGCGGCACGCTAGGCTGCTTTTGACGAGACTTCGACCTACGATATTTAGCGGGCAACGCGAACTCGGAACTCAATATCGAGCGCGCTTTCCCTATCGACTCTCGGGTTTTGGCTTTTGGTGAAAATCGACTCATGATTGTTTGGTCTTTCGACTCGCGAATTTTTGGCAGGCCAAGATAAATCAATGGGTTAAGCGACGCGCTTTTGATTGGTCCCGACACGCTTCGCGAGCTTCGGCTAGGCAAGCCGGTGCCACAAATGGCAAGCGAAGCGGGCGAAGGCTGCCGCGCCGAAGCCCGACGGGCGAAGGCGGGCTGCGAAATCAATGATTTGGGCCTTGACCGAATTTTCCGGTGGACCGGCTGATTTTGTTGGAGCCAGACATGATCAAGATCGCGACACTCCCCGTTGCGACACGCGATGCCCGCGAGCGCATCCAGCGGCGGATGTGTGGCGCCGTTCCTGCCTCTCTCGTTCCTGCCTCTCTCATTCCTGCCTCTCTCATTCCGGGACTGAACATGCGCAAGCTTCTGGCGATTTTGGTGATCTCGTGCTGGGCCAGTTCGGCTTACGCACAAAAGGCCGACCTCATTGTCACGAACGCAAAGATCGTGACGCTGGATCCCGCATCGACGATCGCGCAGGCGCTCGCCGTCCGCGACGGCAAGATCGTTGCAGTTGGCGGCAACGATGCCATGGAAGGCCTGATCGGGCCCGCGACGCGCCGCGTCGACGCCGGCGGACGCACGATCATTCCGGGCTTGATCGATTCCCATATTCACGCCGTGCGCGCCGGCCTCACCTACGCAACCGAGGTCAACTGGATCGGCGCAAAGACCATTGGCGAAGCCATGGAACGCTTGCGCCAGGCGGCCAAAGCGCGCCCGGCGTCCTGGATCATCGTGGCCGGTGGCTGGAGCGAGTTGCAATTTGCGGAGAAGCGGCGGCCGACGCTCGCCGAGGTGATGTCGGCCGTGCCTGACAATCCGGCCTACATCCAGCTGTTCTATTCGGCGCTGCTGATGACGCCGAAGGCGCAGCAAGCCCTCGGGATCTCCGCGGAGCAGTTGCCGGCCGGTATCACGTCCGAGCGCGCCACATCGGGCGAAACCACGGGCTGGTTCAACGGCTCCATCGTCAGTATCTCCGCGCTGTTCGATCGCCTGCCGAGGCCCAATTTCGAAGAGAATGTCGCCGGAACCCGGCAGTTCTTCACGGAGCTCAATCGTCTCGGAATTACCGGGATCGTGGATCCCGGCGGCTTCAGCATTTATCCCAGCCACTACGCCGCCTTGCAAAAGCTCTGGCGTGAAAAATCACTTTCGGTGCGTGTCGCCTACAGCCTGTTCGCCCAGAATGTCGGCGCCGAATTCGAGGAGTACAAGAACCTCACGCCGTTCCTGCCGATGGGATTCGGCGACGACATGCTGCGATTCAACGGAATCGGCGAGCGGATCACCGGCGCCATGTACAACAACATCGCGCCCGACGCGGCGGCGAAGGACAAGTTCCTTGAGATCATTCGCTGGGCGGCAAAACAAGGGCTGACGGTCACCATCCATTGGCAGGAAGACAAATCCGTCCATCAGCTCCTCGACCTCTATGAAGAGGTCAACAAGGAGACGCCGATCGCGCCGCTGCGCTGGTCCATCGCCCATCTCGACAACACCTCGCCCGAAACGCTGGCGCGGATGAAGGCCCTTGGTGTGGGCTGGACCATGCAGGACGCCATGTACCTCGGAGGCGACCGTATCGTGGCGCAGGCCGGCGAAGCTGCGCGCCAGATGCCGCCCATCGTCACGGCGTTGCGCACGGGCGTCCATGTCGGGGCCGGCACGGATGCGCATCGGGTCGCATCCTACAATCCGTTCGTGGCGCTGCAATGGATGCTCGACGGCAAGACCGTCGGCGGACACTCGACGCGCGGCCCGGACGAAACACCCAGCCGCGAAGAGGCCTTGCGCCTCTACACCGTGGGAAGCGCCTGGTTCTGCTTCGACGAGACGCGGCGCGGCACGCTCGAAAGCGGCAAGCTCGCCGACTTCGCGATTCTCGATCGGGACTTCATGTCCGTCCCCGTCGAGCAAATTGGCGCCACGGCGTCTCTGCTGACGGTCGTGGGTGGCAAGGTCGTCTACGCAGCGGATGCTTTCGCGAACGCGAAATAGGAGCTGGAGGCCCGCCGTGCCGGCTCTCGCGAAATCTCGGCGTGTTGTCCAATGCAGCGATATTTGCTCTCGTCTCACACCATGCAGCTCGGGCCGACATACGTTCCAGCCAGTTCCTGGGCGGCGGTCCCTTGGTGGCTGCCCGGCAGCCGCGCTCATTCAACCACCTCGTCGGCGCGTAACAGGAATGACTCCGGTACTTTCAGACCGAGTGCCCTGGCGGTCTTCAGATTGATGACGAGGTCGAACTTGGTCGGCTGTTGGACTGGCAAGTCGGCGGGCTTCGCCCCGCGCAAAATCCTGTCGACAAAGTTCGCGGCAAGCCGCCATAGGTGGGTTGCGTCCACGCCGTAGGACATCAGCCCGCCCGCATCGACGAACTCTCGGTATTCAAACATCGTTGGAATTCGC
The DNA here is from genome assembly GCF_017565645.3 of Bradyrhizobium barranii subsp. barranii. Classification (NCBI taxonomy): domain Bacteria; kingdom Pseudomonadati; phylum Pseudomonadota; class Alphaproteobacteria; order Hyphomicrobiales; family Nitrobacteraceae; genus Bradyrhizobium; species Bradyrhizobium barranii. The sequence goes on along the minus strand of NZ_CP086136.1, from coordinate 2,468,453 downwards.
GCGGTCAGCGCTCGGGGCGCAATGGCGAAGGTGAGGGGGACGCCGACGGCATAGAGTGCGTCTGCACGGTCCCTGAGGGCCTCGAAAGCCGATGCAACGTCCTCTGCGCGCCGGATTTCCAATATCGTCGCCTCGAGGCCGAGCGCGGAGGCCGCCGCCTGCACCTCATCCATCCTGTTTTTGAAACCGGGGCTATTGGCATTGACCATAACGGACAAGCGGCGGAAACCTGGGACAACCTCGCGCAACAGCTCGAGGCGCTTGCCGGCAAGACTGATGGGGTTGAGCGCCAGGCCGGTCGCATTGCCGTCCGGTCGGGCCAAACTTGCGACGAGGTCGCTGCCAACAGGGTCGCCAGAAATGGCGACAATTGGGATCAGCGATGTCGCACGTTTTACCGCGAGGGTCGGAGATCCCCCCACCGTGACGATGACATTCACCTTGAGCCGGACGAACTCGGTCGCAATTTCGTTGGAGCGTTCGGTATGTCCCTCCGCAGAGCGATACTCGATCGCAACGGTCCGCCCCGCGATCCAACCGAGTTCGCGCAACCGATCCTCGAAATCCTGGGCCGACCAGGCCGGGCCCAAGAATCCGATGATGGGTAGCTTTCTCGTCTGCTCCGCCCGCGCCGGGCTCGGGCCCATAACCGCGGCAACGCCGACGAGCGTGATGAACTCGCGCCGCCTCATTGAGTTACTCGTTTGAAGCGCCCGACTGAGGCATACAGCCTGGCATCTTTCAACCGGGAGCCGAGCGAGAAAAGGGCTGGCAGCCCGCCCTAACCGTGCGACGCAATGTCCGCAACGGGTCAAAAACGGCGCTTGGGAGGTCGGCCGGTCACTTCCGGTCCGCCCCGATAAGCGGACCACTTCGCAGTTCGCTTGCACTTCGCATTGGAGCCATCGGTAGAAGTAAGCCGTCCTCACTCGATCACTTCGTCGGTGCGGGCGAGGAGCCCTGGCGGTACAGCCACGTCGAGAGCCTTTGCCGTTTTGAGGTTGACTGCCAACCCCGTCCCGATGCACCCAACGACTTCTTTATCCAGCCCGCCGCCATCCCAATGAGGCGTGGCACGTCGCCCAACAGTCGAAGAGCGCCTGCCCTTCGGCGAGACTTGGTAGAACCAAATACGCTGGCGATACGCGAACGCAACACGACCGTTCGCGAGCTTGTTGTCACCGTCCCTCGTAAACGGGTGGACGCTTTTGTGCCTCGGCATCACGGCCTTCCTGGAAATCCCTGGTCGTGAGCAGCGCACGATATTGGTCGCCGAGCTTAGCGAGCGCCGCCTGAGAGTCTTCGAGCGCCATACGGGAGGAGGCCAGGGACGTCTTAATCCCGAGAGGGCCGCATGCGGCGATCTTGTTGGCGATCTCGACAGCCTTCGCGAGAGCCGCATCTCGGTTTGGGGCCACTTCCTGAACCGTTCCCATCCGGAGGCCTTCCTTCGCACCCCAATGATCGCCTGTTAGAATGAACCGCATGGCATTTCCCCATCCGGCTTCTCTGGGGAAACGAACCGTTGCACCGCCTCCGGGAAAACGGCCGTGCGTGTTCTCATCCTGACCGAACTCCGTGTCTTCCGACGCTACGCGTATGTCCGCTACAAGGAAAAGCTCGTGCGCCATATTCCAGGTGTCGCCATGCACCGCGACAACCAGAGGCTTCGTGAGCGCTGGCCTGGTCCGCCCTAGAGGGTCGATGAAGCCGGGCCCATCCATCATCTTTTTTCCTTGTAGGCATCGACATCGACACCTCTGGAGAAGCGGTCGCCATAGCCGAACAGAACCGCCGCACGGAGCGAGGGGTCTCGATCATACTCGTAGTATGCTCTCGCCACGCTTTCTGTCGCATCCGGATCCAGCCGGTTGTCGATGTAAGGCCGATTGATGCCAATCAGTACAATTTGGCCTCTGCGCTCGATCGTGATCTTCGTCTGCTGATCGTACGGGATGTCCGCCATAAGCCTGGACTGCGCGGCCTCGTCGGTTTGTGATGTCATCGACTTGTCTCCCGATTTTTGGGCCTGCAACGCAACCGTCCCGGAAAGAACGGCCACTACTCACCGCGATCGGTGCTGAAAGCTGTGGTGTTGAGCAACGCCAGGTATTGCCCCATAAGCCCTGTTGGCCCCATACCAGGGAGCCGCGCCGCCAGGGAGTTCGAGGCCCATTCTGCCCGCTGGCGTTAACTCGCAGTCGTTCAATATATCCCTATTGGGATATTGCGCCTGAAACGAAGCTGGATTTTGAGTCGCCCACGTCGGGCACTGGGCACTTGCAGAGCTTATCGCGCCAATCGACATCATCGCTGCAATAATGGAAGTCCTGAATCCAATCATAATCGTACTCCGAACGGTTGTTGTCTTCGTGCGGAGCGTTCGCGTTGGCTAGAATCGGCTGCTCTGTTGAAAGCGTTTCCTGCGAATTTTTTTGACAAGGATTAGTTAGGTATGCGGTTGGGAAAAGACACGCCGTGGAAAATCACAGCTGCGCGAACGGCACATCAGCACGCTCACCGTTGCGTGAGCCGCACCCGCATCCACGCATGTCTGACGTCGGGATTGCGGTGACGGTGCATTCAATGACTCCGGCCGTTTCGCGGGTTCGAAGGCTCACGAATTGGGTGCACTGGCACCGTAATTGCGCGCCGCAATTGCGATCCTAGATCATGCGCCGAGGCTGTTGAAACGAGCCGCCGAAAACCTCCTCCTTTCGCGTTCGGTAGATGGTGACGACCTCCCGGCACGCTTTGACATTCAACCGGTGGAAATCGATCTTCAATTGATCCAGCTCGCCAACGGTTATCCGGTAGTTGGCCGCGCCCAGGAACAGCAGCGCCATCGTGGTGGGCCATGAGAAATCGAGAGACTTGGCCAGGATCAACACCGGCTCGCGATCCTTCTCGATCAATGCCCGTTCCGCGACGTCTATTGGAAGCCCACAGAGCAACGACAGGGCAACGGTGGTCTCGTTGAACTTGAGAGAGTGAGCAAGCTCGAAGACCTTGTCTTCCGTCAATTCGCCTCTCTCGTGCAGTTTTGCAACCGTGCGTTTCGCCGTGAAGTAATCCTTCGACGCCGGGCCAAACCTGGCGTGAATGGCCCCGGTGACATCGACGACGACGCGATGGACCTGATGTTCGATATCCGGACGCTCCCTCTTCAGCTTTTGCCGCACCTCTTCAGAGGCTTTGGCGATCAACTGGTGGAAGAGATGTCGAGGAATATCCTTACGAAGTCCCACCGACTCAGCGAGGATCGAATCCCCTTCCGACCGCCGCACCAGGTGCAGAAATCCGGATTTGGAGAGACTAGCACCGGCATTCGATGCGACCGAGGTTACGACCTCGGGAGATCCGCGCACCACCAGGACATCGGTGACCGTTTCCGGGACCGTTTGCCGCTTGGAGATTGCAAGCAAATGTTGCTGGCTCTTGTTCTTGGCACACGCAATCAATGTCTCGGTGTCGAGGCGCTCCGACTGACTGAGAACCGGCCATGCGACATCGATGCAGTCGTCGCTTGCCATCTGCCGGGTCAACGCATAGGGCGCATTTGAGCTGCATGCGAGCTTTCCTGCGAGCTTCGCCCGCGCGCTCGTTTCAATCTCCTGCGCGAGACGACCGATGACCTCACCGAACGTCCAGATCTGCTCCTCGGAATACGTGCCGGCGATCAGGATGTCCGCCGCATGCCAGAGCGCCCGCAGACAACTCTCGGGATTTCCTCTCGCAACTGCTTCGTCCAACTCGGCCAGGAATGACGTGATAGCAGCCATTGATGCGCTCGCAGTTTGAAAATGATCGAACGACAAAAGCGGGATTTCAAAGCAATGGGCGATGACACCACCCAGACCTGAACACGCGGTAAAATCATTCCCGCCGCCTTGGATCGGGCATAAGGTCCGCCTAATCGGATCGATCGAATTTTAGGTATTGCCTAACTTGGAGGAGGCGGACGCCGTCGACAACCCACCCAACGGAGCTGCACCCGCGAGGTCGCGCGTTTTGACCAGCAGCAGCCTCCGGCAAGCGAAAGATGACCTCAGCAGGGCCAGCAGCACAGCCCACCGAATGGTTCGGCTCACGCTTAAGGGATTACGGCGACAGTGGTACTGCGCGCCGTACTCGGATGGCTGCCATTGTAACTGGAGGCGCGACCGGCGTAACTACAATACCAGCAGCAGTCCCGAAACCAGCAAGATGCTGAGGATAATTCGCCGGAACAGCGCGTCATTGACGCAGCGAAAGACGTAAATCCCGAGCGCCGTTCCTGCAACGAGCGCCGGGATGCCGACGGCGAAGTCAGCCAGGACCTTTGTCGACAGATCTCCTCGGATCAGCATGAGACCAAGTGCGAATATCTGCATCGCGGCGATGAAGGGTTGAACCATTCCGCGCTGTTCGGTTTTCGGCACGCCGTGGATGTCACACCATATGGTCGGTATTGCACCCGGCATTGCCGTCAACCCGCCGACAAAGCCTCCACCGAAGCCGATCAATGCATTACGTCCCGCATTCATCTGCGAGCGATGAGAGAGCACCGGCCGGAATAACGTGTAGGCCGCGTAGCAGGCGACGGCGAGACCAAAGCTCTCCCTGAAGATCCGGGCGTCTGCAGCTTGCAGCAACCACACGGCGATCGGAACGCCGAGCAATCCGCCGATGACCAGTCCCGAGCTCTGCTTCCAGCAGATGCTTTTTCTCAGCGCCCAAAGACCCGCGGCTTGCACGGTGATGCTGCAGGCCATCATCAGCGGGACCGCCTCCCGTGGTGGGAGAACGTGAAGGAGAATCGCGCCGGCCACCGCCGAAAAGGCAAAGCCCGCGAGGCCCGAGACGAAAGCGCCGCAAAACACCGCGATGCTGAGCAGGCAAAACGACGCCATGTCGCCCATGAGCTAACCCTTCTTGTCTGTCAAATCCTGGAATAGCGACCTGGCGATCAGTCCCCGGACGACAGTCCGGGCGGCTCGGGCGGTGCCCCGGCATCGCTCTGGCGGGTCGACGTCAACATCGTGGCTGCAAGGATGTGAAAAATGACAACGCAGATGGCGATCGTTGCGAGCAGCGTAGTCTCGCCCGGCGCCGAAATCCGAAGCTTGCGTTCGGGCGACTTTTCACTGACCGGCATTGTCTCGCCCTCCAACATCTGACCGAGAGGCAAACTGGGGCCACGCATTGTCGATCAGGTGGTGGTTCTGTCGAAGGGTGCGCTCTGCCTGCAGCCGTCGCGCATGGTGGAGCGCTTGAAGGAGGCGCCCAAACCAGCCTTCCTTTCGGGAAGACCCCGTGGAGGCGACAAACGAACTCGCTGAAATTGACGCATCGCCTCTGGCTGAAGCTCTGCCGTTAAACAATGGTACGGAGGATGCCACGAGCGACTGAAACATCTTGTGAAGCAACAACCCATAGAACACGCGGGTGAGACGCCGTGCCTTATCTTCCAAGCGCATGACACGAACACCTTGTGTGAGTGACCGGATACGGCCGGAAGTATCGAGCGGGACGCGGGGCCACGCTTTAAGGCGAGCTTAATTTGTTCTTATCGTTTCCTTGATTCTGAAGGGTGTGCTTGCTTTCGGGCCCGCGTACCGGTTGAATATCCGCCTTGCGCACACCTCCGAAGGCATTGTTTTGCTGTACCTATTTGACGAGTTTGTCCTCGACACCGACCGGCGGGAATTGCGCCGTGACGGACGTACGATCCCGTTGCAGCCCCAGGTTTTTGACATCCTCGAATATCTGATCCGCCACCGCACCCGGGTGGTGACCAAGGACGATCTGATCGGTGCAATTTGGGGCGGGCGCATCGTCTCGGAGTCGGCGCTCACCACCCGCATCAACGCAGCCCGTACCGGAATAGGCGCTTCCGGCGAGGCGCAGCGGCTGATCAAGACTTTGCCGCGCAAAGGCGTCCGCTTTATCGGCACGGTGCGGGAAGCGGCCAGGGAGGTCGAGAACGCGGTCGTACCTCTGAAAACCGAAATCTCCACCCTGGTGGTCGGCCGGACCCCTCCTTCGCGACGATCGACCAGATGACGCGGCACGTCCTTTCCGGCAAACGGCAGATGACTTTTGTCACCGGAGAAGCCGGGATCGGCAAAACGGCCTTCATCGCCAAGGCGCTCGAGCAGCTGACGGAACAGGGCTTCGATCAGCTCTATGGGCGCTGCACCGAACGGTTCGGAACCGACGAAGTCTTTCTTCCACTCATCGATGCGCTGGTGAGCCGTTATCGCGCAAACGGTCCGGAATTGATTTCGGCCATTCGCGCCCACGCACCCACCTGGATCCTGCAATTGCCAGGCGTCATCGACGCATCGGAACGCGCGGCTTTCCAGGACGAAGTGTTCGGCGCGACGCGCGAGCGGATGCTGCGCGAATTCTGCGATCTTCTGGAAGCGCTGAGCATCGACCGCCCCTGGGTTCTTGTTCTCGAAGATCTGCACTGGAGCGACTTCGCGACACTCGACGTACTGTCTCGCTTCGCGCGCGGGAACGGCAACGCGCGCGTGCTGGTCCTCTGCTCCTATCGTCCGGCCGACAGTTCCGTCGGCGGGCATCCCATCCCTCGCCTGCACCGGGACCTCGAGATTCACGGATACTGCAGCGAATTGCGCCTCGATCGGTTGTCGCGTCCGGAGGTCGAGCGTTACCTGGCATTGCGCTTCGACGACGAGCAACTTGCCTCCAGCCTGTCAAAGCCGGTATTCGAGCGAACGCTGGGACATCCCCTGTTTGTTGCCACGCTGCTCAAGCACTTGATCGACCAGGAGTCGATCATCGAAATGGACGACGGATGGCGCCTGTCCTCACAGGCGGCATTTGCGCAGGACCGCATTCCGGACAGCCTCGTGAACATGATCGGCCACGAGCTCGATCGCCTCACCGACAACGAGCGGCGTCTGCTCGATGTCGCCAGCGTTGCCGGCGAAGAATTTTCGGCGGCCCTCGTTGCGGCCGGCCTGTCCGACGATGCGATCGACGTTGAAAGGGACATCGAAGCGTCGATCCGGAAGGATCAGATCCTCGTTCGTTCGGGGGTCTCCGAGTGGCCCGATGGCACCTATTCGGGCTGCTACGCTTTCCGGCACATTCTCTATCAGAACATCATTTACCAGAATCTGCCGCCCGGGCGCCGCGCACAAACGCACAAGCGCCTGGGCAAGAGGCTGGAGGAGGCCTATGCCGGCCGCACCCCGGAAATTGCGCCCGCGCTCGCACTTCACTTCGAGCAGGGTCGCGACTTTCCGAGCGCGTTGCGTTACCTCCGGGAAGCGGCAAAGAACTCGACGAAACGCCTCGGCCATGCGGAGGCCGCAAGCTATCTTACCCGCGCGCTTGGCATACTCGATCGTTTCGATGCTGCCGACAAATTCTCAACCCGCGTCGCCCTTTTGCGGGAGCGAAGCTGGGCTCTTCGCTCGTGCGGCGACCTCGCCGGCTCCATCCGTGATCTGCGAGACATGATTGCCTGCGCCGAACAAGCGGGCGAGATCAAGCAACAGCTCAACGGCCTCACGGCCGTGAGCAGCCTCTGCTTGCGCGTGGATCGCCACGCCTGCCTTGAGGCCGCTGAAGATGTGCTGTCGCGAAGCCAGGCGCTGGCGGACGACACATTCAAGGCTCTGGTCCAGGGCAGCAGCGCGAGCGTCAACCTGTTCCTCAACGGCTGGCGCAAACAGGATGCCACGCTCTGCGACAGGGCGATCGAGCTGAGCGCGACTGCCACGAATTATGGCATCCTGATCAGACGCAATGGAATATCCGGTATCGTCGATTGCTGGAGGTCGCGGTACCAGGAGTGCCGCCGCGCCGGCACGGAAGGCAAGCGGCTGGCGCGTCTGGCCGGCGACGTCTACACTTTTGTTCTGTTCAACGTTCTTGAATCAATCGCGCTTATTCATCTGGGCGAATGGCGCGAATTGCGACGTGAAATCACGGCCGGCCTCGAACTGGCCGTCAGGAACGCGAACGGCCCCAGCAGCGCATTGTGCCGGCTGACGCTTGCGTGGTTGCACGTCGAAGCGATGGACTTTGATGGAGCCCGTGAGCTCTGCGAAAGCGTCGACGATAGTCTGCTGGTCGGAGATCAGTCGACCTACTTCCACAAGCGGGCCGTCCTTGCCAAGGCCTATGTCGGGCTGAACGACCCGTCGGGAGCTCGCAGGCAATTTGATGACATCGAGCGCCGCAGGCATGAAGAAGGCATCGACATCGAATTTACCGCCGCGACACAGGTGTATCATTGTCTCGGCGAATATTACTTGCAGGTTGACGACTTTGCGCAGGCTGAGAGCTGTGCGCGCCAGCTCCACGACTATGTGGCCACGGCTCGGATCTCAATCACCTGGCCCAGGCCCACGGACTGCTCGCCCGTACTGCGCTTGCCCTGGGCAATTCAGCGGAGGCCCGGTTGCAGCTGTCCCGCGCGCTGGAGATCGTCGACAGTGCCGACTTCCCGATTGCTTCCTGGCGGGTGTACCGCACGGCCGCCGAGATCTTCGCGAAGTACGGAGACGTCGACAGGGCGGCGACGTATCGCATGCGATTTGTCGAGACCGTCCGAAGGCTCGCGCAAAATTTCGAACCCGGGGATCGGCTGCACAAGAGCTTGCTCGCCATGTTGGCGACGCGAACAGCGCAACTGGAAGCAATGACCTCTCTGCCTTCGCGGCCCGACAGTGCACGCCATTGACCTGATCCGCCTCGACACACATGGCGGCCAGGTCTGCAATCTGCCGCTCAGTCGGCCGAAATGGCGTTAAACTGTGCGGCAAGTTGCGATGAAAATGACCAAGCTACTTTGAGCTTCGCACCGCGCGCCAATCCTTGCGAACGCCGGCAAGGTCGGATGCTCAGCATATCATCGGGTTATCCCCGTGGTCGCAAACTCCACCCGGTTGATCCGAGGGTACTGGCGCAAATGCGTGGTAGGCCGGCGTAGCGATCGATCGCTCGCCCTCGAAGCGAGAGCTCGCCCCCACGCCCTGCTCGGTGCGCCGATCGCCGGTGCGGTGCTCACGCGCCTGGAGCGGCGTGCTGAAGATTGCGGTGACGACCAGTCCGGTCAACAGGGCCTTGGACAGGACTGACGCGATGGGATTTTTGAATGGTGTCATCGTGGTGGTTCCTTTCGTTTGGGGGATCCCCCGCGAGGCAAGAGATCCGATCCCACCACCCTTAGACGTGCGTTGTCGCGCGCTTATTCCCAAGTCACAAAGTAGTTTCCGAGGCGCGTACAATCTTCTCGGACACGAGACAGAGCTCTACGCCGGATTCGGTTGCCTGCACCGAACGTGAATAAAAGTTTAGTTAGCCGAGAACCGGACGCGTCCACGCGGTGCGAGGCGAGCCTTGTTGAGGCTGTGACGGCGAGACCGAAAACGCGCATGGACCCACGGCGCGTATAAGACCATATTACCCAGGCATCACTTTGTTCGAAGAGCAAAGGATTGGTCGAATGTACGCCAACATTCTCTTGAGCACGGACGGATCGGACGTCGCGCGAAAAGGCGTTGAGCATGGCATTGCCCTGGCGAAGGCGTTGAACGCCAGGCTGACGATCATCACGGTGACGGAAGCGCTGCCGGTCGACTATGGGAGCGGACACGCCTCGGGATGGATTCCGACGCAGGAGGAGGTTGACAGCTATGACGCAGCCTGCAAAGCCCGTGCAGGCAAAGTGCTCGACGACGCGCGCGCCATGTCGGAGCAGATCGGCACGCCTGCGGAACTCCTGCACGTTCCGAATGCGCACCCGGCGACTGCGATCATTGCAACAGCAGAGTCGAGAGGCTGCGACTTGATCGTCATGGCCTCTCACGGGCGTCGCGGCCTCAGGAAGCTGTTTCTGGGCAGCCAGACATCCGAGGTCCTGGTGTACGGAAGCGTGCCGGTGCTGGTCGTGCCAAAACCGGCATAGTGCAGGGCTTACCCCACGCCACTTGGCTGTTCTGCTGGGCGAGCCCAACCGAAACAAGGCGCCAATCGACCGCTCTCACGCGGCAGGAGAATTTTATGGTCAGTGAAAAAGGCCCGAACATCAAAAAGAAGCAGAAATGCAAAAATTGCGAGGGCAAAGGCTTGCTCAAGAAGGGCGAGAAGGTGGTGAAGTGCCAGCGCTGCAAGGGCACGGGGGTGCGGTGATGTTGAGTTGATGACCGCTCTATTCCCGGGGGATTGCGATGACAGGGCACTTCCCAGCAATCGATTTTATTTTTGATCAGCCTGGCTGGATCGGGCCGAAGTCACGGCGTCACCGATTCGCCTTAGCGTATTCGTGTTGCGCAACGTGCCGACGCCCTTCAGGCGCCCCGCGCCTAACGCCGAAAGCAAACGCGATCGCGCTGGATCGCCCGTAAAATGGATCCAGAGATCGCCGCCGGCGACGGCTATTCGTTCATCGCTGATATAGCGTGCCAGGGCGTTTTCGCCGCCTTTCGGGATTGGACTGCGCATCACGCGAACAGCGACCCTTTGCGGATCGGCGGTCGCTTCGGCACGAAACGGGTTTGCGCGTAGCAGGCGTCGCCACGCGTCAGCGTTGCGGACGATGATTGCGACATGCTTGCCGAACCGCACGTTGAAGGCGGCTTCGAGATTTTCTTCCAACTCGGAAATCGACGCCTTGTCGCTGTCAAACGTCAGATTTCCCGTCGCGCCGATGGTTCTGGGGTCGTGGAGGCCGAGGCCTTGCGCCATGGCACGCAGCTCGGCCATCGCCAATCGCCGGCCGAGCGGGAGAACCACACTGTAAAGCAGGGCCACGTAGGTCGTCATCGTTGGATGGCTCTCGTTCTCGGTCGGCTATCCTGACCAGCTTTATCTTTCACAAGGTCAAATATCTTACGGGGTGCAGTCAAGCACTGTCACCGCAATAGCCCGCACCATGAAGCCACTGGTGTTCCGGCCGGCAACATCAAGCTTCGTGCACGCATTCCGGGCGATCATCACAGAAAGGTCGTGAGCTCATAAGCCAGCACGGCTCCGCCAAGACAGCGCCGCCATGGGTTCACCCCGCGGAAAATCTCGTCGAGGGCCCAAATGATGAGGCCGCCTTTGAACACGATGTCCAGGGCAATAGCGGCAGTGCCCGGCGGCTGCCAGACCCAGCGCAGAGCACCGGCCACGATGACGACCCGGAGAACGAGGTTGGGGACCTGGGCGATCGTGATGTCACCGGTTTCGCGATTCCGAAAGAACCATTGCAGGAACCTGGACATGATCGCGCTCGCCACTCCGATCGCGAGGTTACTCGAATACTCCGGTCAGCGCGATTGCGGCCGTCCCGATGTCTGCGATAGAGCTGGCCCCGGTTGTTTGGACAGCGCCCCGCTGGATTTAAGTGGATTCCTGCCGGGTTATGCTGAACGCGGGGCTTTACGGTTTTGTCGTTGCGTCGGGAGGGCGTAGCCCGACCAGAGCGACGACAAAACCGTCGGCGACGGTCATGCGGCCATCACCATAGCTTGCGTGCCGAAGTAAGCCTCGTCGGGCGTGCGCCCGTCAAGGCTCGAGTGAGGGCGTCCCTGATTGTAGAAGGCCAGATACTTGGCAATTGACGCTCGCGCCTCGGACACGCTGTCGTAGGCGCGGAGATAAACTTCTTCGTATTTGACCGTGCGCCAGAGCCGCTCGACAAACACGTTGTCGCGCCAGGCGCCCTTGCCGTCCATGCTGATGGCGATCTTCGCGTCCAGCAGCACATCGGTGAACTCGAGGCTGGTGAACTGGCTGCCCTGATCCGTGTTGAAAATCTCGGGCCTGCCGTGCTTCGCCAACGCCTCCTGGACCGCTTCGACGCAGAAGGCCGCCTCCATTGTGATCGAGACGCGATGGGCCAGGACCCGTCGGCTGAACACATCGACGACCGCCGCGAGATAGACGAAGCCACGCCGCATCGGAATGTAGGTGATGTCCATTGCCCACGCATGGTCGGGCCGCTCGATCTTCAATCCGCGCAACAGGTACGGGTAGATCTTGTGACCCGGAGCCGGCTTGCTCGTGTTCGGGCGACGATAGACCGCCTCGATCCCCATGCGCTTCATCAGCGTCGCGATGTGGCGGCGACCGGCGTATACGCCCTCCCGCCGCAGCAACGATCGCAGCATACGCGCTCCCGCGAAGGGATAATCGAGATGCAGCTCATCGAGCCGACGCATCAAGGCAAGGTCCTCGGCCGAAACTGGCCGAGGTTCATAGTAGACCGTGCTGCGAGCCAGCTTCAGGACCTTCGCCTGGCGCACGATAGAAAGATCATGATCGCGGTCGATCATCGCTTTGCGCTCAGCAGGCCCGCCTTGGTGAGCGCGCCGGACAAAAAATCGTTTTCCAACGCCAGCTCGCCGATCTTGGCATGTAACGCCTTCAAATCGACCGGCGTCTCGGCCGATGTCTTGTCATGCCCAAACACGCCGGCGGCGCCTTCCAGGAGCTGGTTTTTCCAGATCGTGATCTGGTTCGGATGAACATCAAACAGCTGCGCCAGCTCCGCCAGTGTCTTGTCGCCTTTGACCGCAGCCAAAGCAACCTTCGCCTTGAATGCCGGAGAATGCGTCCGGCGGCTCTTCTTCGTCATCTTCGCTCCTGATTCGCAGCAAGAATCCTCGCCGCTGTCAGGCAGAAAATCCACTCAAGCTACTGTCCGAATTTGCGGGGCCAGCTCTGATCGAGGGCCGCATCAGGGCTTTCGCGATTTCGGGAGATGACGACGACAATGCTGGATTGCATGCCATCGACGGGCCGGCCGTGCGTCCCGACGCATTGCGGCTGCTTCTGTGGAGCAGCCACATCGAACAAGGGCGCCGTCGCCGGCGCCCTTCATCGCTTGCCGCTCAATCCCGGCTGCGATGCAGCACGTGCCGTTGCTGCTGCGGCGCGTAGGCCCGCATCGGGTTGATACCGCAGCTCTCGTTGGTGCCGCTCGCGGTGGCACGGCACTGCTCATAGGTGGAAAACTCGCAATTGCCGGGGTAGCCCGATTGGCGGCCCTGCAGGCAATAATTGTCCTGCACCTCGGTTGCGGACGCGGCGGTAGAGGATGCCGCGACGGTCAGGGTGGAAACCGCCGCAAGGACGGCGATGGCAAGATGACGATGCATGAGGGAACTCCTGTGTAGCGCTCGCTGGATGCGAGAACTCTCGTGAGCTAACGTTTCAGATCTCGAATACTTTGCAGGCGGAGAGATTAAATCGCTGTTATGTGCCACAGGGGCGGCACGCCCGTGCTCCGCTCCACCACGCACTCCGCACCATCGACAACGCAGGGTGCGTGACGAAAATCCCTGATGGTGGCGGGCTTGTCGCCGACCCAGCACGTACCGAATTTGGTCCAGCCGGCTGGCCGCGCGACCTTACAGTTCAGCTGGCCAGCCCGATCGCTCGGCTCGACGCAAAGACGACTTTACGATCAGGCGATGGAAGGGTGCGATTCCCGCGATATAGGCTCGCCCTCCCAAATGATTGAAGGTCACGACCGTTGTGGCGACAAGTCGGCGGCACAGAGCGGACTCTTCAACCAAAACGGACAAACGGAAGTCGAGATGGCGATCGTCCTCGCCAAGAATAATCTCATGACGACGCCGATCGTAGACCCGAAACAAATCGATCCTGTCGGTCGCAACGTCACCGCGCAATTCAGACGATGTCTTAAGACCAAACCCCGCGACCAAAGTGTCCCTTAGAGCCACTAGCCAGCCGACCCACCGCGCCTGACCCATAAGCATATGGGTGGCGAGACGCTCGGCGTCGCCCGTCGCATGGCTCGGCAGATCGATCGCGAATGCGTCAGCGAAGCCCGCTTTGGCGTAGAGCGGCTTGAGCACCGAACGTTGCGGCAAATCCACTCGAGCAACGCGCGCCATAGATGTTCCGCCCGGACTGAATGGAAGCGAAGAGGTGGTGGAGACCCATAGCACCCGCGGGGCTCTCCAACAAGCGGCGAGGCCACCGGGCAGGTCGGTGCCCCCTTCCCGCTCACTGAAGCGCAGACCACGCTGCCGGCCACGCGAATAGGTGCCAAGCGGATTACAGTGACAGTGCACTCCATGCCTCTGGCCGCTTTCATGGGCTCGAAGGCTTGTGGATTAAAGTCCACCCACAATAGCCGGCGAAGGTGAATGGCGCTCAACCTTGTTCCCGTTCGGGTGCGGCGGATGGGTCGCTACGTACACTCACCCTCCATCCACCACGCACTCCGCACCATCGATAACGTAGGCTGCGTGACGAAAATCCCTGATGGTGGCGAGCTTGTCGGCGGACCAGTTCAACAGCATGAAATATTTCGGCCGCCCGCTCGGCTCGTTCGGATCGAACACCAGGATCGCGGGACGTCCGTCGACCTGCCCCGTCACCAGGTGCCAGTCGCTGATCTTCGAATAATTGCCGAAATAGCGCGACACCTCGGCCTTGCCGTTCAGCCTGGTGCGGTTGACGAGTTCGAGCCTGACGTCATCGGCGATCATGGCGCGGATCGCGTCGAAGTCGCGGGCATTGAAATGGCCGACATAGGCGTTGAGCCGCGTGCGATCGGCTTCCGACAGGCCCGGCTGCGGCACATCGTCAGGCTCCTCGGCGAACTCACGCAGCTGCGTGCGCCCACGATGCAGCGCGGCCTTCACCGCCGGCAGGCTGAAATCCATGATGTCGCAGACCTCGGCAAGCGAGCAGCCGAGCACGTCCATCAGGATCACGCTGGACCGCTGCGCCACCGGCAGCCGCATGAAGGTGCGCAGGCTGGTCGCAGCGATCTGGCGGCTTTCCACATCATCGAGCTGGTCGGCGATCATTTCCACCTCCTCAGCCGAATGCAGCGCCTCTTGCCGGTTGCGGCGACGCAGAAAATCGAGCGCGGTGTTGTGCGCGATGCGGAACAGCCAGCCCTCCGTATTGACGACGGGCGTGACCGATTGCAGCGCTCCCATCGCCTTGATCAGCGCATCCTGCAGCACGTCCTCACCGTCGATGACCGAGCCGACCATGCGCGCGCAGTAGCGATGCAGCTTCGGCCGCAACCGCGCCAGCAGCGCCTCGATATCGATGGTGGCCAGTGGCTCCGGCGCCATTGTTCCTCCGCCTCGCCTGGTCAGGACTCGTCCAGCATACGGTAGTTGCCGACGATCCTCACATCACGAACCAGCGGCGGCTCGGCGCAGCGGTCGCGGATGCCGTCCTGGAACGCCTGAAACGCCCTCAGTTTCGGGATCGGGCTCGAGCCGTCCTCGGCCGCGGCCTCGACCAGATGGATGAAGGTATCGTCCTCCAGCCGCAGCGTCAGATAGCGCACGCCGTCCGGCCCGGCCGCCTTCAATTCCGCAAATACGGCCGAAACCAGCTCGGCGTTCCTGTCGGCCAGCTCCGGCTTGGCCTTGTACCTGATCAACGTCCTTTTCATCGCGCGCTCCTTGCTCATGTCGCGACCTCCCGCATGGCTTTCCCAGACAACCGGTGCCCCGCTTTTCCGGATCAAGCTCGCGTCAATGGCCGCGTCACCCCCAAGGACGTTTGGCGACCGGCGAAGGATGCGGCCCGGAAAAAATTATTCCGGCCGCATCCTTTGCCCCTCCGGCCTCGTCTAGCCGGCAGAACGCCCCGCGACAGGGTGGCGCAACACACGGAGAGAGGGCGATGCAGACCCCGACCAATCGCGCCGAGAAGAACTGGGTGCTTGGCGTCACCGCGCTGGCATCCTTCATGATGGCGCTGGACGCCATGATCATTACGACGGCATTCGCGACCATCCGCGCCGAATTCGGCAGCCCGGTCGAGACGCTGCAATGGACCGTCAACGCCTTCAACCTGACCTTCGCCGTGCTGCTCCTGACCGGTGCCGCGCTCGGCGACCGCTTCGGTCGCCGCCGCATGTTCGCGACCGGGATCGCCCTGTTCGTCGTTGCGTCGGCGGCATGTGCGCTCGCCGGCAATGCGACCGCGCTGATCGCCGCCCGCGCGCTCGGCATTTTCGCCAGCATCACCGGCTGCGCGCTGATCATCGGCCCCGCCATCGGCGGCTTCATCACCGAACATTTCGGCTGGCGCTGGGTCTTCTGGATCAACCTGCCGATCGGCCTGATCGCGATCGCCCTGGTGCTGGCACGCTTGCGCGAAAGCTTCGGACCGGCTGCCGCATTGGACATCGCCGGACTGGCTCTCGTCGCCCTCGCGGCGCTGGCGCTGGTCTGGAGCCTGTTGCGCGGCAACGCCGTGGGGTGGGCGAGCGCCGAGGTCATGGGCACGCTGATGTCAGGCCTGGTATTCACAGCCGGCTTCGTGCTCTGGGAATTGCGCGCGGCCGCGCCGATGGTGCCGATGCGGCTGTTCGCATCGCGCGCCCTCGCCTCCGGCATGTCCGCAAGCGTCCTGTTCTACGCCGCGATGTATGGCGTCTTGTTCCTGCTGCCGCAGTTCCTGCAGACCACGCTGGGCTTCGACGCCTTCGGCGCCGGACTTCGCCTGCTGCCCTGGACCGCAACGCTGTTCGTCACCGCCCCGATCGCCGGCGCGGTCGTCAACAGGTTCGGCGAGCGGCCGCTGGTGGTGACGGGATTGCTGATGCAGGCGATCGGCCTTGGCTGGATCGCGGAGATCGTGAGCCCCACGGTTGCCTACTCCGCTATGGTCGCACCGCTGGTGCTGGCCGGCGTCGGCGTCTCGATGGCGATGCCGGCAGCGCAGAACGCAGTCCTGAGCTCGGTCGCGGTGGCCGAAATGGGCAAGGTGTCCGGCATCTTCAACATGGGCCGCTTCCTCGGCGGCATGTTCGGCATCGCAGCGCTGGTGGCGAACTTCTCGGCCAACGGCGGGGCCTACTCGGCCGCGCATTTCGAGAGCGGATTTGCCGCGGCGATGCGCCTCGCCGCAATGCTGTCGTTGGTCGGCGCGATTGCGGGGCTTTTCCTGCCGGCACGGCGACGGACCGCCAGTGCAGCCGCGCCACAGGATGCGTGACGCTGACACAGGCACGGGGCTGCAGTGACGTTGAGGTGGTGACCTCCCTCATGCCAAGGTAAGGGCCGCCAAGCCGTCAGCGGCGGATACCGTACCATTCACTGTTCGTCCCACCCGAACAGTGAAGCCAATTCCAGCGGGATTATCCAGCCAACCTCCCTGCCTATTATCTCCCCATCAAACAGGGAGCCCCCACCATGACCACCCAGCACCCACGCACAGCCATCGTCACCGGCAGCTCGAAGGGCATCGGCGCGGCGGTCGCCGAGCGGCTGGCGCGGGACGGCCTCGCCGTCGTCGTCAACTATGCGAGCGGCGCTGCGCCGGCCGAGGCGCTGGTGGCGAAGATAAAGGCCGCCGGCGGAGCGGCGATTGCGGTCAAGGCCGACATCAGCAAGTTGGCCGACGTCCGCGCGCTGTTCGACGCGGCCGAGACGGCGTTCGGCGGCGTCGACGTGCTCGTCAACAATGCCGGGATCATGAAGGTCGCCCCATTGGCCCAGACCACCGACGAGGTGTGGGACCAGACCATCGCGATCAACCTCACCGGCACCTTCTATGCGCTGCGTGAAGCGGCGAAGCGGCTGCGCGAGGGCGGCCGGATCGTCAATTTCTCGACGAGCGTGGTCGGGCTCTATCAGCCGACCTATGCGGCTTACGCCGCGACCAAGGCCGGCATCGAGGCGATCACCCACATCCTCGCGAAGGAGCTGGGCGTGAGGCGGATCACGGTCAACGCGATCGCGCCGGGCCCTGTCAACACCGAGCTGTTCCACAACGCCAACCAGCACGACATCTCGCCGATCATCGACCGCACGCCTCTGCATCGTCTCGGCGAACCCGACGACATCGCGCGCGCGATCTCGTTCCTGGTCGGGCCCGACGGTGGCTGGATCAACGGCCAGATCCTGCGCGCCAATGGCGGCATCATCTGAAGCCGCATCGTCTGGAGATCATGACCATGAGCGATGCGATCACGGGCGGGTCCCCACGGCGCAGCCCCGCGTCCCTGCTGTTGCCTGGCTTGCGAAATTTCTACGAGATCGCCAATCCCGTTTCCTATGCGTTTCTGCGCGTTGCCTTCGGATTGATCCTGTTCACGCACGGCTTGCCGAAATTGCTCGGCGAGTCCCACGGCGCCATGGCCAATCCGTTCGCGAGCTCCATCAATTTCATCACCAATTCATTGCATTTTCCGGCCCCGGTGGCGTTCGGCTATTTCGTGATGCTGCTGGAAACCATCGGGGCCATCATGCTCGCCGCAGGGCTGTTCACCCGCCTCGTCGCGCCGATGGTCGCCGTGCAGATGGCGATGATCTGCCTGATCCATTATCCCAAATGGGCCTGGATCGATCGCGGCATGGAGTACCCGTTCCTGATGGGCCTCGTCGCCCTGCACATGTCGTTTCGGGGCGGCGGGCAATTCTCGGCGGACCGCTTGATCGGACGGGAGCTTTGAAGGCGCGCCAAACGGCCCTGCCCGCTCCGGCCGCGCGAGATCTTCACGCCGCCGCCGTTCAATCCCCCCGCACACAACGCCACAGCAGATCGGCGATCTCGGCGCGGCGCTGCGCCCTCGCCTTTGGCGAGGACATGTCGAAGGCGAATTGCACCTCGAACGTGTGACGGTTAGCGACCGCGAAGAAGCTCAGCGCATTCAGCGTCATGTGCAGCTCGACCGGATCGATGCCGGGCCGGATCGCGCCGCGGGCCGCGCCGCGCTCCAGCACCTTGGCAATCTGGCTGATGCTCGGCTGCGTCATCTCCTTCAGCCTGCGGCTGATGGCCATGTGCCGTCCGCGATGGATGTTCTCGATGCTGACGAGGCGAACGAATTGCGGATGGGCCTGGTGGAAATCGAAGGTGAATTCGGCAAGCCGGCGGATCGCGGCCTCCGGCTCCAGCGCCTCGAGATGCAGATCCTCCTCGGCGGCGCGCATCTCGGCATAGGCCATCTCCAGCACCGCTGTGAACAGCTCTTCCTTCGAGTTGAAGTAGTAGAAGATCAGCCGCTTGGTGATGTTGGCGCGGGCGGCGATCGCGTCGGTGTTGCCGCCGGACAAGCCGTTCTCGGCGAACTCCTCGAAGGCGATGTCGAGGATCTCCTGCCGCGTCCGCTCGCGGTCGCGCCGCTTGATCGGCACCGGCTTCGCCGCCCGCACGGGCTGCTTCTTCACACCTGGCATCTGGCCCTTCGGTCCTTCACGGCGGCCGGTCGCGGCATCGCCCTCCCTCCATAGCGCAATCGCGGGCCCTTGACATCAATTATCCCATTGGGTAATTATCAATTAACCTGTGGATTAATTAGAAGGAAGGAGACACATGCGCCTGATCGGCGACCGCCGCGGCAGCTCCCGACCACAGCGACTGCCGCGATTGTCCGCGCGGGGGAGCAGGCCATGACCGCGCTCGGCCTCGCCCATCTCACCGCGTTGGAGCTTGCACCCACGGCGCTGGTTGCCGAGGCGGCGCGGGCCGGGTTTGCCACCGTCGCGCTACGCTTCATCCCGGCGACCAGCGACGGGCCGGCCTATCCGACGCAGGTCGGCACCGAGGCCCACCGAGCGCTGAAGCGCGTGCTTGACGGCGAGGGCGTGCGGGTCAGCGACGTCGAGCTGGTCCAGCTCAAACCCACCATCGACATCTCCTCGCTCGCAGGCTGTCTCGAAGCCGGCGCCGATCTCGGCGCCACAGCGATCATCGCTTCGGGCGACGATCCGGATCGGTCCCAGCTCACCGCGCGTTTCGCTGAGCTCTGCCAGCTCGCCGCGTCGTTCGGACTGCGCGTCGACCTCGAATTCATGCGCTGGCGCGCGATCGGCACCCTGGCGCAGGCCGCGGCGGTCATCCGCGACGCAGGCCAGACCAACGGCTCCATCCTGGTCGACGCGTTGCACCTGGCGCGCTCCGGCGGCCGTGCCGCCGACCTGATCCCGCTTCCCGACCATTGGCTTCGCGCCGCGCAACTCTGCGATGCCGCCGCCGAAACGCCGGCAACGGACACGGCCATCATCGCCGAGGCGCGCGCGGGACGGCTGCCGCCCGGCGACGGTGCTCTGCCCCTCGGCGCACTGCTGGAGGCGCTGCCCGCCGACACCGCCCTCAGCGTCGAGATGCCGTTGCCGGCGCTCGACGCGAGAGAGCGGATCGCCACGGCGTTCAACGCAACCAGGAACTTGCTCGAAGGCCAAGCCCGCGGCGCCAGACGCCGCGACTGTCACGGCCGGGCCTAAACCAACGGAATGCACGAGATGACGAAAATCAGGATTGGCGTGATCGGCGCGGGATTGATCGGGCGCAAGCATCTGCGCAAGCTGGCCGAGCATGGCGACTACGAGCTCGCCGGCATCGCCGACGTCAACGCCAAGCAGGTCGCAGCCGAGCAGCCCGGCGCACGCGTCTTCGCGGATTACCGGAAGCTGCTCGACGAGGCGCGGCCCGAGGCCGTGATCATCGCGTCGCCCAATCAGCTCCACGCCGAGAACGGCATCGCATGCGCGCGGGCCGGCATCCATATCCTGATCGAAAAGCCGGTCACCGATACGCTCGAGACCGCCGCCGGCCTGATCGCGGAGGTCCGCAAGGCCGGCATCCGGTCGCTGGTCGGGCATCACCGCCGCCATCATAGGCAGGTGAAGGCGCTCAAGGCGCTGCTTGGCGAGGGCCGTATCGACGATGTCGTCGGCGTCTCGGCGATCTGGGCCACGCACAAGCCGGCGGATTATTTCAAGACGGCGCCCTGGCGGTCGCAGGCCGGTGGCGGGCCGATCCTGATCAATCTGATCCACGAGATCGACTTCCTGCGCTTTGCGGTCGGCGAGATCATCGCCGTGGAGGCCATCGCCGCGAACCGGCAGCGCGGCTTCGCGGTCGAGGATACCGCCGCCGCACTGCTCGAGTTCGAGAACGGCGCGCTCGGCACGTTCTTCCTCAGCGACTGCGCGGTGACGCCCTGGACGATGGAGCAGGGTCTCGGCGAGGCGCCGGAGTTTCCGTTCAGCGGACAGAGCAGCTACCGTCTGATGGGCCGCCGCGGCGCGATCGAATTCCCAAGTCTCGATCAATGGACGCAGGCGGGCGGCGCGCAGGACTGGAACAGGCCGATCCAGGCGCAGGCCAATCACGCGGCGTCGATCGATCCTTACGTCGCCCAGCTCGATCATTTCCGCGATGTGGTCCGGGGCGTGACGCCGTCGCTGCAACCGGTCGAGGACGGCGCGCGAAGCCTGCTAGTGACGCTCGCGATTGCAGAGGCCGCGATGGCGCGACGGCGCATCGACCTGCGCGAGCGCTACGCGGCGCTCGGTCAAGGCGGGCAGGCGACGACCTAGAGCACGGCTTTCACCGCCGTCGGACAGACGCGAACGGGCCAAGCCACGCCAAGAGGGCGGCCCGGCCACGCCAAGAGGGCGGCCGGAGGGAGGAGCGAGGTGAACTACAAGTTCGATTTCGGACCCGTGATCGAGGGCCTGCCGGAGCTGCTCTGGGGCTGTGCCGGCACGCTCGGCCTGGCGCTGTCGGGCATGGTGCTGGCGCTGATCATCGGGATCGGCGGCGTGCTGCTGCGCGATTCCCGGCTCGCGCCGCTGCGCTGGCTCGTCATCGCGTTCGTCGAGGCAATCCGCAACACGCCATTCCTCGGCCAGATCTACTTCGTCTTCTTCGCGCTGCCGATTGTCGGCATCCGCCTCGATCCCACGCTGACCGCGATCATCGCGCTCGGCGTCAACGGCGGCGCCTATGCGATCGAGATTATCCGCGGCGGCGTGCAGTCGATCAACAAGGGGCAGGTCGAGGCGGGACTGGCGCTCGGCCTGAGCCGGACCCTGATCTTCCGCCTGATCGTCCTGAAGCCGGCGCTGCGCGCGATTTTTCCGTCGCTGACCAGCCAGTTCATCATGCTGACACTGACGACGAGCATCGCATCGGCGATCTCGGCCTATGAGCTGACCTCGGTCGGACAGGCGATCGAGACCAACACGTTCCGCAGCTTCGAGGCCTATGGCGTCGTCACGCTGCTCTATCTCGCGATGTCGTGGATGCTGATGCAGATGTTCGCGCGGATCAACGCGCGCTTCCTGCTCTATCCCGTGAAGTGAGGGCGGCGCATGGACAAGAACCAGTTCCTGTTCCTGCTCGGCGGCCTGAAATGGACGCTGGCGCTGTCCGCGCTCGGCTCGGTCGCTGGCCTCGGCGTCGCGCTGGCGCGCACGTCGGGCCGGCGCTGGCTCGAACGCGGCGCGGCCGCCTACATCGCGCTGTTCCAGGGCACGCCGCTGCTGATGCAGCTGTTCGTCGTCTATTACGGGCTCGCGCTCGCAGGGCTGAAGCTCGATCCCTGGGTCTCCGTCTCGATCGGCTTCACCCTGCATGCCGGCGCCTTCCTCGGCGAGATCTGGCGCGGCTCGATCGAAGCCGTGCCGCGCGGCCAGGTCGAGGCCGCCAAGGCGCTCAGCCTCAATTATATCGACCGGATGAAGGACGTCGTGCTGCCGCAGGCGATCCGTATTTCGCTGCCCGCGACGATCGGGTTCCTGGTGCAGCTGATCAAAGGCACCTCGCTTGCCGCCATCATCGGCTTCACCGAGCTGATGCGCGCCGGGACCATCGTCTCCAACCAGAACTTCAAGCCGCTGCTCGTGCTCGGCCTGGTCTGCGCGCTCTATTTTGCGCTGTGCTGGCCGCTTTCGCTCTATGGCGCCTGGCTGGAGCGGCGGCTCGTCACCGCGGCACGATGATGAATTCAACACAGAGGAGGGAATGATGACCAAAAAGACAATCCAGTTCAATCGCCGCCACATGCTGGCGCTCGGCGCCGCCGCGATCGCCTCGCCGTTCGTGCTGTCGCGCGCCGCCTACGCGGTGACGCCTTCGGAGATCAAGGCGCGCGGCAAGGTGCTGATCGGCATCCAGGGCGACAATCCGCCCTGGGGGTTCGTCAATTCCACGGGCAAGCAGGAGGGCCTCGATGCCGACCTCTCCGAGCTGTTTGCGAAGGAGCTCGGCGTATCCGCCGAATTCACGCCGCTGGCCGTCGCCAATCGCATCCCGGCGCTGACGTCGGGGCGCGTCGACATCCTGTTTGCGACCATGGCGATGCTGCCGGAGCGCGCCAAGGCGGTGCAATTCTCAAAGCCCTATGGCGCCAACATCATCACCTTCATCGCGCCGAAGGAGATGGAGATCAAATCGCCGGCCGACATGGGCAAATACGTCATCGGCGTCGCGCGCGGCAGCGTGCAGGACACCGACGTGACCAAGGCGGCGCCGCCCGGCACCACCATCCGCCGCTTCGACGGCGATGCGCCGACCATGCAGGCGCTGCTGTCCGGGCAGGTGCAGGCGGTCGGCGGCAACATCTTCTACGTTCCGCGCCTCAACGAATCCAAACCCGGCGCTTACGAGAACAAGCTCGAATTCACCAAGCTGTATAACGGCGCCTGCACGCGGCTCGGCGAGAAGGAGATCAACGCTTTCGTCAACGGCTTCATCGACAAGATCATCGCCAGCGGCGAGTGGGCCAGGATCTATCCGAAATGGATGAACAACCCGCTGCCGGCTTTCCCCGACAGCATTCCCGGCATCCCCTTCACCGTCAGCTGAGGGAGAGTGCCATGTCGGTCACAGCCATGCCGGTCGCAGCCACGGCGGACACGATGATCGCGATGCGCGGTGTCAACAAATGGTACGGCACCTACCAGGTGCTCACCGACATCAACCTGGCGGTCCGTGCGAGCGAAAAGATCGTTCTGTGCGGGCCGTCCGGATCGGGCAAATCCACCCTGATCCGCTGCATCAATGCGCTCGAGAGCTACCAGAAGGGCGAGATCGTCGTCGACGGCGTCCATCTCGGCAGCCAAGGCAGGGCCGTCGATGCGGTGCGCCGCGAGGTCGGCATGGTGTTCCAGCAATTCAACCTGTTCCCGCACATGACGGTGCTGGAGAACTGCACGCTGGCGCCGATCCGCTCTCGCGGCATTCCGCGCCCGGCGGCCGAGGAGACCGCGCGGCGGCTGCTCGACCGTGTGAAAATCCTCAACCAGGCGGCCAAATACCCGGCGCAATTGTCCGGCGGTCAGCAGCAGCGCGCGGCGATCGCGCGGGCGCTCTGCATGGAACCGAAGGTGATGCTGTTCGACGAGCCGACCTCGGCGCTCGACCCGGAAATGGTCAAGGAGGTGCTCGACACCATGATCGGACTTGCGACCGACGGCATGACCATGATCTGCGTCACCCATGAAATGGGCTTCGCCCGGCAGGTCGCCGACCGCGTGATCTTCATGGCGGAGGGACGGATCGTCGAGGAGGCGGAGCCGGAAATCTTCTTCAGGGCCCCGCAGCACGAGCGCACCAAAAAATTCCTCGGCGAGATTCTGCCGCATCATTGAAGCCGTGCCGGCGCAGCGCGAAGGCGGTCCGGTGTCCACCCTTGCGAACCCCCTCACGCCTCCACCCGATACAGCCTCCACCGCTCCGGCACACCCTTGAGCTGGTGCATGCCGTGATCCCTGAAGCTGATGGTCGATTGTGCCTTCAGCAAATCCTTGACCGCGCTCGAGACCAAGACTTCGCCGGCCCGCGCTTTCGCGGCGACGCGGGTGCCGATGTGGAAGGCGAGACCGACCATTTCGCCGCCGCTGATCGTGTACTCGCCCGCATGCAGGCCGACCCTGATCTCTAGCCCCAGCGTGCGCACGGCCTTCTGGATCGCGGTCGCGCAGCTGATCCCGGCAGCCGGCGCCTTGAACGTCGCCAGCACGCCGTCGCCCGTCGTCACGACTTCCTTTCCGCGCGAGCTCTTCAGCTCCTTGCGGACGGCTGCGTAATAGTGGCCCATCACCTTGGTCCAGCGCGCATCGCCGAGCTTCGCGGCCTTGGCGGTGGAGCCGACGATATCGACGATCAGGATGGTGGCGAGCGCCCGCTTGAGATCGGTGCCGCGCTCGGCGGGGCGACGCCGGAGCGCGATAGCTCCGACCAGCGGCTCATAGCGATGGCTGCGACGCCGCGCGATCGCAGCCTTTGCGTAATCCTGGGCACGCTGCGCCGTGCCGCATCGAACTGTCTTCTCCTGCGGCGAGCGCGTCCAGTAGACCTTGCGCCCGGCACCGGTGCCTTGGACCTCCACGCCGCCCCACTTCAGGAAAACCGCCGAGCCGACGCGCCTGACACACCACGCCTTCGACGTGTATCCCGATACGTTCGACTGATGGACTCCGATGCGAAGGAATTTTGGCATGAACGCGCGGCCAGTCGAAGGAACGTTTGGGCGGATCTGCGACCAACGTATTCGCACATGCCTGCATTGGCAACAGGGCTCCTCGCACCCTACGCTCCCCTGCGAGCCTCCTGCTTGCCGATCGAGCAGCGCCACGCCGCGAGACGTTCGGCTGGATGCTGCGCCATCCATTCGGCGAGCTGCGGCGCTCCCATCAGACAGGACTGCATCGTCACGTCAGCGAAATCCGAGGTCGTGACGATCTGCTCGTGGCAATCTGTCGGCGACGAGAGGCTGCAGAGCACGGCAATGATCTTGATCATGTCACGAGAGCTCCTTCGACGTACTCGGGCTCTGCGTCGCCGCCCGAGTGGTCGACCGCGGCTCGACGGGCCGTTCACCGTCGGGATCGGCCGGCGGAAACACGGCGTCATAGTTAGCGCGCGCTTCGCGGATCAGCCGCGCACGCTCGCGCTCGGCTCTTGTGACCAGTCGAACAACTTCGCCCATATCGGCTCCACGGGGTGGCAAGAGAGGAAACTGACCAGACGGCCCTGATTGGGCGACCGGCTCACCGCGCAACCCGCAATCACGGGTACGATTCGTATCGCGCGCCGGCCGAACGCGCCGATGACCTCGCCGCATCGACGCTTGATGCCTTTTCGGCGCGCCGCTGATAGTCATTGGCCAGCATCTCGAGACGGGTCGCGACCACGATGTCCGTCATGGTCCGGGCCGCGCGCAGCAGGCTCTGCGCCGTCTCGAGATATTCCTTTCCTCGTCGTGACATCTGCATGGTCATAGGCGCCTCGCGCGGTTTTCTGAAAACATGTCGACAACCGACGGAAATCGACCGAACCAGTCGCGCTCACCCTGCCGGCGCGTCGCCAAACGTTCGACGCACTTTTTCGAGCAAAGGGGCTTTCGCCAAGAGTAGTAGCGGACCAGGCCAAACTTGCCGTCGCACGCGGCACAGCGAGCGGTTCGACTTCCAGAAACTTGGGAACAGTTTGGCATTGACGTCTCCTCTTGTGGTCGCGTCCGATGTGTCGATCACCTTTTCTGTTGCATCGAGGCAGCCGCATCGACTGTCCTCGACCAAATCTTGCGGCACCAATCGCAACGCCGCCAGTGAAGCCAACCTAGGCGTCCTGCGCGAACATATCTTTCAACAACGCGTCCGATATTGCCCATAAGCACGACTTCCGTCGCGCGCAGGGGACGTACCCCGACAATTGCGCGTTTGCGCGATCGCCCGATTCCGGAACTGGATCGACGTCACAGCGACGCACGCATGCACCGTTAGTCACGGCATCATCGAGGCCATGACGGGCGGCGATGGCGACCGTCGTTCGGAGATGCCGGGGTGTGCGGGACGATGGCAAGCTGGCCGTGGCCGATGAGGATCAGGATTTCTCCGCCGTGCCGCGCAATCGGTGGCGCGCGGGTCATCGGCAATCCTACGTCAGCGAGATTTCAACCGGACGGCCGCGGCGAGCAGCCCGCCTCAGCCGTGAAACGCAAACAGCTCGATCGGATCGCTGAAGCCGCGCACCTCGTATTTGCCGACATGCTCGAGCTCGAACTCCCGCTCGACCAGCTCGGCGAAGGCGCGCGAGAGCAGCACCGGTCGTCCCAGCTGCTTGGTCAGGGCTTCGAGACGGGAGGCCATGTTGACGGCGGGACCGATGACGGTGAAGTCGAGCCGGCTGGACGATCCGATATTGCCGTACATGACGTCGCCGACATGGACGCCGATGCCGTAGTTCAGCGGCGCGCGGCCGGTCCCAGTTGTTCCGTTCGTTCAGCGCGGCCATAGCCTGCCGGGCTTCAGTCACGGCGCGCAGCAGGTTTGCGCAGGCGCCGGGCCCGCTGAGCGGGAAAATGGCGAGCAGGCCGTCGCCGATGAATTTCAGGATTTCGCCGCCGTGCCGCGCGATCGGCTCTGACATCGCGTCAAAGTAGTCGTTGAGGAGATCGATGACGTCGTCGCGCGGCCAGTTGTCCGAGATCTTCGTGAAGTCACGGAGGTCGCAGATCATGATCGCGGCACGCACCGTCGTGCCGGTGCCGCGCCGCGTGGCCCCGGCCAGGATGAGCTCGCCGGCATGGGAGCCGACATAGGTCTCGAGCAGCGTTCGCGCCAGGCGGTTCTTGACGCGGATCTCGCTGACCAGCGCCAGCACCGGCAGCACGTTCTTGAGCGCAACTAGATGCGCGCCGTCGAAGCCGCCGGGGCGATCGGTCGCGAAGGTGACGAGATGGCGCTTGCCGAGTGTGTGGTGGAGCGGCCAGGCGACGTAGTCGGTCAGACCTTTCGCGCGCATCTCGTCATAGACCGCGTGCCTGCGGCCGAGCGACGGATCGCCTTCGAGGTTCTCGCGGAGTTCGCTCGCACCGTCCAGCATTTCGCTGACAGGGCTGCCGATGAACTCGGATCGCTCGAGCACATCGAAGTCGACCCGCGAGATCTTCGCCTCGCGCATGCCATCCAACCACATAAAGGCGGCGCCGAGCCATTGCGGATGCTGGATCCGGACGTGCATCGTCGACCGCTTGAGCGGAATGCCCGCCTGCTGGAGGCGGATGCACATCTCGGCAAAGATGTTGTCGACGAAGCGCTCGCCGCTCGTGCCGTTGGTCAGCCAGTCGACGACGCCGTCGGATAGCGTGGTGGGGCGATTTTGGTCTGGCGCGGTCATATCCTGCCCGTTCGTATCGTGGCTTGCGCGGCGGTCCGCATGATCAGGGCAGATATCGTGTTCCGGCGCCGCGGCGTCAACCTAGCCATGTGCATGGATTGTGCGCATCCGCCGGGCGATTGCCATCTAGCCGACGAGCTGAATCGAGCCCAGTACCGCCAGCCCTGAGACGAGTCCCAATCTGGACGCCTGGGTCTGCTCGACCTTCAGCGTGCTGCCGTCGGGGATGACAATATCCTCGCCATTGAGACGAATGCTGCAATCGCCGGAAACCGCGTAAACCAGGTGCGTGCCGGCGGACAATGGCCGCTCGCCGGGTTCCCTGAGTGCCAGCAGCTCGATCTCCGCCGCGCCGCGCCGGGCCATCAGGTTGACGACCTCGACGGGACCCGCCTCGAGCTCGGTCACGATCTCCATCTCGCCAGTGAAGCGCACCGTCGTAAAAGGTTCACGCTCGTCAAAATCCTGCGTGGGCGACTTCAGCACCAGCCCGCGCCCGCCGACGACCATCTGCAGGCGGTCGATGCCGGGCATGTAGGAGAAGGGACCGGGCGCCACGATCGGCGTCGAGGCAAAGCGCCAGAGCAGGCTGTCCCAATCCTTCGCCGGCGCGTCGGCGCGATGGGCATCCGCGATATCGGTGAAGATGCCGCCACCGTTCTTCCAGGGCGAGCGGGTGTAGTCTTCGGACTTCAGCAGCGTGGTTTTCATGTCTTGAATTTATCCGGGAAGGCATGTGGCCGAGATCGCCCGCGCATCATGCGCGGGTTGGGCCGGCTTTGCCAACCGGTTTCACCAGCGATGAATTGCCGTCACGCCTTGGCGTCGAGGTTCAGCCTGGTGCTCAGCTCGTTGACGAGCGAATCCACGAACTGGTTCTGATAGGCCGAGATGCCGTTGAAATAGACCGGGCCGCCGGACTGCACCAGCAGGCCGCCGCCGGACACTTCGGCATCCTTGGCACCGCTCTCGGATTGGGTATCGAGCTTGCCCATGGCGTCGTCGAGCTGCGCGGCGGTCTTGTCGTCCATCTCGCCATTGGCCTGAAGCGAGGCGAGCAAGGCCTGGTAGGCACTGCCGAGATCGGCTCCCGTCCCCGTCTCGGCCGTCGCCGAGAACGTGCCGTTGGTCTTGCCGCTGTAGCTCTTGTAGGTCAGCGTCTCCGTGGTGGTGCCGTCGCCGTTGGTTCGATTGTCGAGCAACAGCTCGAACGCGTTGCCATAGGCGCCCGTCGTCAGCATGTTCGGATCGTTCGGATTCTTGTTCTTGCTCGCGCTTGTCTTGTCGGAGCCTGCGGTCCAGTTCGGCGGGACGGTGTAGCTGACGTTGGTCACGGCTTCATTCCTGTGATCATTGCGCGGAAACATTCAGCAATTTTTGTGCCAGCGAAGGCGCAGTTGATTTCCGTCGGCCTTCCTTGCCGTAGCGCGTGGAATTCGCACGACGCTGCAAAAATTGCCCGGCAGTTTCATCCCGTCGCGCGATTGTGCGGCGCTCGCGCCTCAGTTCGTAGCCCGGATGAAGCGCAACGCAATGCCGGGGCAGCTCGCGCGATGAGGCTGTGCTCCCGGATGACGCTTCGCTCCATCGGGCTTCGCGCGCCTCACTCTTTGTCAGGGCATTGTCGGCCGTCAGCCTTCATGGCCGCACCAAAAGCCTTGCTGTCGAACTTGCCTATCTTCTCGGTGACGGATTTGACGAGATTTGGGGGGACGGATCGCTTCCCCTTGCCCCCGCCGGCGGCAATTTAGGTCAGAAATCTACCCCTTTTGGGTACCTTGCACGAAGCTTGAAGCGCCGCATAATACAGACACTTATCCAAAGGTAACCCGCTCGCGCTTCGGCCAGGCAATTGCGTAACGCGCTCCTCTCAGTGAGAATTGCAATGCCCGTGTTGGACTTGCCGTACTGGTTGATCATTGCAGGCTCCGCGTTGGTATTGGGCGGGCTCATTGGCTTAGGGGTCAGCCGCAACAGGCGGGTTGAGAGCGATCCCATTCTGCTCCCGGGCGATTTGACGGCATGGAGAGACGAGGGATCAGAGACCTCGGACCTTGCGGCTATCCGGGATTCGCACAGGTAGGCACTGACGGCTTGGGCCCGTGGCCCATTCTGCGGAGCAAACTCTGGAGAGAGACATGACCCTGCACTTTACGCGCGTCGAGACTCCGGTGCATGAACTTGAAATCTGGATGGCGTGCAGCAGCGGATTTTCGTTTGTGATCAGTAACGAAAGCCGCACCGGTCCTGGCCTTCACGGAAAGCCGGGCCTGGTTGCCTCATGGCGCCCCGTTGAAGAAAACAAGTCCGCAATCAAGCTTGGCGGCTCCCCCTTCAGTACCTTCGCCGAGGCCGAGAAGGCCTGCGAGGCGCTCCTGGAGGCACTTGAGCAGATGAGCGAATCGCAAACTCCGACGACTGCGGTGACGCCGCAATAAAGAGAGACCTCGGCTTCGTCGGGGCATCGAATTCCGCGCCGCCGGATTGTGCTGGCGCTTTACATCCCGCTCAGGCCGCTATCGACCGCGAGCGTCTGTGCGGTGACATAGACGCTTTCGTCCGACAGGAAGAACAACACGGCGTAGGCAATTTCCCATGCGGTGGCCTGCCGGCCGAAGGGGACGTGGCCCTTGCCGCGGCTGGGGCGGCCGGCGCCGGCTTCGCGGCCGTTGGGGGTGTCGACGAGGCCGGGATAGACGAGATTGGCGCGGATGCCGCGGCGCGATCCGAGATGGGCGATGTTGCGCATCAGGCCGCCGAGCGCGGCTTTTGAAGAATCATACGCCGCCATCTGCGATCCCGCTTTCAGCGCGGCGATCGAGGAGATGAAGACGATGGCGCCGCCATTGTCGAATTTCGGCATCGCTGCGCGGCAACAGAGCATGGGACCGCGAACGTTGACGTCGTAGATCCTGTTCCACTCCTCGGGGCTGACGGCATCGAGCCCCGTCTTGCCGAAAGTGCCGATGTTCAGCACCATGCCGTCAAGGCCGCCCATCGCGCGATGCGCCTCCTCGATCATGCGCTGGACGTCAGGCTCCGACGTGACGTCGGCAGTGATGGCAAAGCCCTCGCCGCCTTCGTCGGTGATGTGCTTGACGGTCTGTTGTGCGGACGTCCGGTTGAGATCTGCCACCGCCACCTTCGCGCCCTCACGTGCGCACAAAATGCTCATGGCGCGGCCATTGCCGATTGGATCGGTGGCGGCGTCGAACACGCGCTGGCCGCCGCCGACGATCAGGATACGGCGTCCCTTCAGGCGTCCCCTGCCCGGCGCTTCGCCCAATGACTCCGCGCTTGGTGGACGGACGTAACGCTCCGGCTTGCTATCGGTTTCCGCCATCTCAGCCGCCCGACTTCTTGCCGCCGTCATAGACCTTCATGCCGGCCGCGGGATCGAGATCGGTTTCGGTTGCCTCGGTCAGGCGCGCCATCATCATATAGAAGCCGAGCGCGACGATGGCTTCGACGATCTCCTGATCGCTGAAGTGTTTTCGCGCGGCAGCGAAGGTCGCCTCGGGCACGCGAACATTCTCGACCACCTCGCGGCCGAACTTCAGCAACGCGCGCTCAGCATCGCTTAAGCCGGCGGCATCGTAGTCAGCCCGCTCCACCGCATCGATCTGTCCTTGCGTGCAGCCGACCCCGATCGCGATCGGCACGTGCTGGCGCCATTCATAGGCGCCGCCCTCGAGCTGGGCGGCCTGCAAGATCAAAAGCTCGCGGTTGACGGCTGAGAGCTTCTGCTTGTGCAGGATCGAATTGCCGAGCCGCATCGCCGGGATCATGTTGGCCTCGGCATGGGCCATCATGCGGAAGATGTTGAGCTTGACCGGCATGCGGTCGAACGAGGCGCGGATATCGCCGCTCGTCGTCTCCGGATCAATCAGGGGCAGCCTTGCCACGCGTTTCTCCCTTGGGTTTTCGTTTCTTGTTGTCTTCGCCATTGCCCGCCGCGATCAGCGACAGGAAAAAGGCGAGATAGCGGTCGATCGCCTCGATCACCTTCGGCCGCGGCGAAGGTGCTGCGCCCATCACGTAATGCTCGAGGCGGATGTAGATCAGGCCGGCCGCGAACAGCCGCGCGGTCTCGCGCGGATCGGGTGTCGTGACCAGGCCGGCGAGCGCAAAACCGCGAAAGTAATCCGTCATCATACTCTGCTCGCGCGCGTAAAAATGGTCGGCGAATTTGGCGCGGATGCCGGGCACGCGGTTACGTTCGGCGGTGATGACTTTCTGGAATTGGTGCTCGCGCGGGTCGGACCATTGCTCGACGAGATCAAGCGCGAACTGCCGGCAGAACGCGGCGGGCTGGCGCGCCAGCTGCCTGTAGCGCGGCTCTTTCAACCGGCTCGCCGAACTGGCGGGGCCGTGCTCGGCCACGATCGCTTCGAGGATCGCGGCCTTGCCGGAGAAATGGTTGTAGAGGCTGCTCTCGCGGATGCCGACGCGGCGCGCAAGCTCGCGCATCGAGGCGCCGCCATAGCCGCTCTGCGCGAACAGATTGAGCGCTTCGCTGAGGATGCGCTCGCGGGTCGTGGGCGCAGCCGCTTCCGCCGCGCTGGAGGTGTGGACAGCCATGTGGCTTGACTAACGAACGAACGTTCGCTAGTCAATAGCACGAACGATCGTTCGTTTCGCCAATTTGGCGGCGACGGTCGCGGCCCGCAAGTCCGCTTCGGGCGCTGTTCTCGCGTTTCAACTCCGCTCCAATGAGAGGCGGAGAGCAATTTTGGGGAGACGACCTCATGGCGCGCTTTGCCCGCCTTCGCCTTCGTGCGGCCTGCATCCTGTTGCCGCTGCTCGCAGCCAGTGCCGTTCAGGCCCAAAGCGCGAAATACGATCCCGGCGCCGACGACAAGACCATCAAGATCGGCACCACCGCGCCGCTGAGCGGGCCGGTGTCCGCCTTCGCGCAGATCGCCAAATCGGCGGAGGCCTATTTCCGCAAGGTGAACGACGACGGCGGCGTCAACGGCCGGCGCATCCAGATGATCATCGCCGATGATGCCTACAGCCCGCCGAAGACGGTGGAGCAGACCCGGCGGCTGGTCGAGAGCGAGGAGGTGCTGCTGATCTTCGGCGGCGTCGGCACGCCGACCAACAGCGCCGTGCACAAATATCTCAACGACCGCAAGGTGCCGCAGCTCTTCCTGGGCTCTGGCGCCGCGAAGTGGGACGATCCCAAGAACTTTCCGTGGACCGTTGGCTGGCAGCCGACCTATCGCGACGAGGCGATCGCCTACGCCAAATATATTAAGGCGAGCCACGCCAATGCGAAGATCGGCGTGCTCTACCAGAACGACGACCTCGGCAAGGACTATCTGAAGGCGCTGGAGGAAGGGCTCGGCAGCGGCGAGACGATCGTTGCGCGCGCGGCTTACGAGACCTCGGCGCCGACGGTCGATATGCAAATCCTGCAGCTCAAGACCGCAGGCGCAGAAATCGTGCTGGTGGCGGCAACGCCAAAATTCGCGGCGCAGGCGATCCGCAAGATCGGCGAGATCGGCTGGAAGCCTGTCACCATCATCTCCAACGTCTCGGCCTCGATCAGCGGCGTGCTGGAGCCGGCCGGCAAGGACAATTCCACCGGCGTGATCTCCAGCCAGTACCTGAAGGATGCGACCGACCCGACCTCGAAGGACGACGCGGGCTATAAGGAATGGCTGGCGTTCATGGACAAGTACCTGCCCGACGCCAACAAGAGCGACTGGCTCAATGTCTACGGCTACACCATCGCGCAGACGCTGGTGACGGTGCTGAAGGCGTCCGGAAACGACCTCACCCGTGCCAATGTGATGAAGCAGGCCACGACGCTCAAGGACGTAAAGCTCCCGATGCTGATCAACGGCACCGCGGTGAACAATTCGCCCGAGCACTACACGCCGATGACGAGCCTCCAGCTCATCCGCTTCGACGGCACGCGCTGGGTGCCGTTCGGCGATCTCCTGAAGAACTGAGCCCATGCGGCAGGTCAGGATCGGCAGCATGCGGATCGATCTCGTCAGCGAGATCCCTTCGCTTGCCTTCGAGAAGACCTGGCTGTTCGCCAACGTCACCGACGCGGTGATCGCGGAGAACCGGAGCTGGCTCGATCACCGCTATATCGAACCGGAGACCGGACGCTTCATCCTCAGCCACCACTCCTATCTCGTGCGCACGCCGCGCTGGACCGCCATCGTCGACACCTGCTGCGGCAATCACAAGCCGCGGCCGCGCGTGCCGGTGTGGGACAACCTCAACCGGCCTTATCTCGACAACATGCAGGCGCTGGGCGTTGCGCCTGAAGAGGTCGACTTCGTGATGTGCACGCATCTGCATGTCGACCACGTCGGCTGGAACACGCGCCTCGTGGACGGCCGCTGGGTGCCGACCTTCCCCAATGCGCGCTATCTGATGGGGCGCGCCGAATATCGACACTTCGAAGCCACGCACAATGCGGCACCGAAGAACCCCGTGAACCACGGCTCGTTCGAGGATTCCGTGCTGCCGGTGGTCGCGGCGGGCCTCGCCGAGTTCGTCGAGACCGATCATCGCCTGTTCGCCGATCGCGACGCAGGCTTGCGCTTCGCGCCGGCACCGGGCCATACCGCCGGCAACATGCAGATCCACCTCAATGGCGGCCACGATCACGCGGTGATGTCCGGCGACGTCATCCACCATCCCATCCAGTGCGCCGCGCCGTGGTTGTCGAATGCCGCCGACGTCGATCCGGCCGCGGCGGTCGCGACGCGGATGGTGCTGCTGGAAGAGCTCGCGGACACGTCGAGCTATCTTCTCACCGGCCATTTTCCGGCGCCGACCGCCGGGCGCGTGATCCGGCACGGCGACGCCTACAGATTTCGTTTCGAGGATTAGGGGAAGCCATCATGAAGCTGCGCACCGTCACGCTGTCATTGCTCGCATTGCTGTCGGCGGCGCTGCCGGCACACGCCGAGGATCCTGCCGCCTACCCCACGCACAAGATCAAAATGCTTCTGCCCTATGCGGCCGGCGGCGGCGGCGACGTGATCGGCCGCTTGCTCGCCGACAAGATGGGCAAGACGCTAGGACAGGGCGTCTATATCGAGAACCACACGGGTGCTGCCGGCACACTCGGCACGCAGATGGTAGCGGCGTCGCCGAACGACGGCTACACCATCACCGTCGGCGGCATGACCACGCATGTGCTCGCGCCGGCGATCTATCCGAAACTGCCCTACGATTCGATCAAGGATTTTACGACGATCGGACGCATCGGGACGTCCTCGATCATGCTGGTGGCAACCAAAGACTTTGCTGCCAATGACATCAAGAGCCTGATCGCGCTTTCCAAGAAGGGCGAGCCGATCCAGTACGGAAGCTGGGGCGTCGGCTCGACCGGGCAATTCTGTGCGGAAATCCTGATGCAGCAGACCGGCATCAAGATGGATCACGTGCCGTTCAACGGCATCGCCAAACTCGCGGGCGACCTGCTTGGCGGCCACATCTCGCTTGCAACGCTGGACATGGCAACCGCAACGCCGCTGGTGAAGGACGGCTCTATCAAGGCGCTGGCCGCCTGCGGCGAGCGCTCGCCGAGCCTGCCTGACGTCGCAACCTACAAGGAACAGGGCGTGCCGTTCGACCGCAGCCTGTCCTGGGCGATGTATGGTCCCGCCGGCCTCGCTCCCCCGATCGCACAGAAATTGTCGGCGGCGTTGAAGGACGCGCTGGGCGATGCCGAGGTGAAGGAGAAGCTTTTGGGGCTCGGCATCACGCCGCAATACGTGCCGGGCGACGAGCAGCGCGACATCAACGCCCGCGACATCGCGGCCTGGAAGCAGGTTGCCAAGGATGCAGGGATAGAGGTCAAGTGACGATCGCGAGCGATCAGAAGGGAGCGCGGGCATGAGCCGCATTTTCGGCGCGGTGCGCCAGAACGGATACGTCGTGCGGGACATTCATGCCGCCATGAAGCACTGGATCGAGGTGATGGGCGTCGGTCCCTGGTACTACATGGACCGCGTCAAGACGGACTGGTTCCGCCACCGCGGCCAGGACTCCGCGGTCGAGATGAGCATTGCGCTGGCCAATTCCGGCGATCTCCAGATCGAGCTGATCCAGCAGCGCAACGACGCGCCCTCGCTGTACAAGGAATTTTTGGACGCCGGCCACGAAGGCCTGCAGCACATGTCCTACTGGAGCCGTGACTATCAGGCGCTCTACGACAAGGCACTCGGGCTCGGCTACAGGATAGGCCATGAAGGCCAGATCGGCGGAGACAAGGGACGCTTTGCCTATTTCGACACGCAGGCCCATCCAGGAACCATCATCGAAATCTCCGACATCAGCGGCACCAAGGGGCCGTTCTTCGAGAAGGTCCGGCAGGCGGCGATGACCTGGGACGGGACGCGGCCGATCCGCGAGGTCGGCGGAGCGAAATCTTAGCATCCGATCGCCGGCTTGCGCCCGGAAGAGGCGACTGCTGCGGTACGACCGCGATCCATGGTAGCATGAACCTCGTGTCCGAACCTTCAGCGAGGCAAGCATGTCCAACACTGACAAGGTTTTCGCCGGCTCGATTCCGAAAATCTACGACGAGTATCTCGTCCCGCTGATCTTTGCCCACTACGCCGCCGACATCGCGAAGCGTATCGCGGCTCTTTCCCCGTCGACGATACTGGAAACCGCGGCAGGTACCGGCGCCGTTACGCGGGCCGTGACCGCGGCGCTGCCTCCCGGCATCCGTTACGTCGCAACCGATCTCAACGAGCCGATGCTCGCGATCGCGGCGCAGCGCCAGGGTGAGGACCCGCGCATGACATGGCATCAGGCGGATGCCACCGCCCTGCCCTTTGACGAAGCCGCATTCGACGCGGTCTGCTGCCAGTTCGGCGTCATGTTCTTTCCCGACCGCGTCAAAGGCTATGCCGAGGCAAAGCGGGTGTTGCGACCGGAAGGCACGTTCGTATTCAACGTCTGGGACCGCATCGAGGAGAACGTGTTCGCTGACGACGCCACCGCCGCGCTCGGAAAAATGTTTCCCGATGATCCGCCCCGTTTCATGGTGCGGACGCCGCATGGCTATCACGACAAGGCCATTATCAGAGCCGATCTGGAACAAGCGGGCTTCCGCCACATCTCGATCCAAACGCTTGCTGCGGTGAGCCGCGCGCCGTCGGCCGAGTATGTCGCGATCGCGCTCTGCCAGGGTACGCCGCTGCGGAGCGAGATCGAGGCCAGGGATGCCAGCAAGCTTCAGGCTGCGACCGACCTCGTCGCCGAGGCACTCCGATCGCGCCATGGGTCCGGAGCGGTCGAAGGCAAGATTCAGGCGATCGTGATCGAGGCTCGGCCGTAGGTGCGGACCCTCAGCGCAGGTTTGCGCGAAGCTCGCGCACGCCGCGTCCGAGCCGTTCCCGCAAGAGCGTCCGGAGCGTCGCGCCGTCCTCATAGCCGACCTCGGCGGCGATCGCATCGACGTCGAGACCGCTGCCATGCAGCAGCGACTGCGCGCGCTCGACTCGCAGATCCTGAAAGTAGGAGAGCGGAGACTTACCGAGCACCGACTCGCACCGGCGCTGCAAGGTGCGTGCGCTCGTCGCGAGCGCACTGGCGGCCTCCTGCAGCGAAAACCCTTGCTTGAGATGTTCGCGCGCCCAGCGCTCGAAACGCTGGATGAGCGGATCGGCCTGCGCGAGGTGATTGGGAATGATGAAGGGCGCCTGCAGGGAGCGCAGGTCGGCGAGCAGATAGCGCGACACGACGGCCGCGAGCTCGGGGCTCGCCTGGCGTATGAACCACAGCGCAAGATCGAGATGCCCCATCGCAGCGCCCGCCGTGACGACGCGGTCCGATGTCACCAGCATGCGTGTCTCATCGAGACGAACATTGGGGTAGCGTTGGCGAAACAAGGGTGACAGCCACCACGTGGTGGTCGCGTCCCGTCCATCGAGCAGCCCCGCCTCCGCCAGCACGAAGGTACCGATGCAGGACGCGGCGATGCGCGCGCCCTCGGCGTACCAGGACTGGAGCTGTTTCACTGCCTCTCTGACATCGCGCCGGTCGAGCGCCGGAATCAGCTGTTCCGGCCGGCTCGTATTCAACGCCGGCACGATGACCCAGTCCGGCTTCAGATCGGACGTTACCGATTTGACGGGGATCGCAAAGCCCTGCCCGGATCGGACCTTCTTCCGCACGCCGACAATTGAGACATCGAAATGGGGCGCTCCGCCCGTTTGAGCGGCTGCGAAATTGTTGGCGATCGTGAACGCGTCGAGCGTCACGGTCAGCCCGGTGTCCCAAAATCCCTCCAGGGCGAGCAATTGAATGCGCATGGCGGAAACGCTCTCAAAGTTGTCGTTTACGACAATACCGTTCGAACGGAAGAAAGCCTAGCTTGCGATGCAACGGCAACCGGAACGAGGGCCTTCATCGCGATCGATAGATAAGGGCAATCATCTGAACAAACAAAGCTATTCCAGATGTGTGCTCGAGGGATCGATGGCGTAAACGCCTCTAAAAATAGCGTTTTTGACAACATTGCAGGAGGCCCTTGATCCGATGCCGTCCACTGACAAGCAGCAATCCAAAGGAGCCCACATGAAAGTCATCGCCATCGGTAACATCGGCAAGGCACCGACACCGAGCAGCGGCAGCAGATCATGCCGAGGGAAGTGCCGGCCACGCTCAAGCTCTATCTCGACGGGAAGATCGAGCAGTTCTGGTTTCGCCAGGACAAGCCAGGCGTGGTCTTCCTGATGAACGTCGAATCCCTCGAACAGGCCAAGGCGACCGTGGAAGCACTGCCGCTCGTCACCGACGGCTTCGCCACCTACGAGCTGATGCAAGTCGGTCCGCTCGCGCCGTTGGGCATGCTCATCCAGGGCAAGTGACCGCGCGCCAGACCGACGCGACGCTTCCACCAACCTTCCGAACCGGCCCGCATCGCCGCCGTTCCACGGCGGCGATGCAACGTGCGGCAATCGCTGCCGGCGAAGCATGACTAAATGAAGAGCGTAAACCTCGGAACATGGAGGATTTCAAATGAAGCTTACACTCGCTGCCGGTCTCCTGGCATTCGCCCTGTGCCTGACCTCCGCCGTCCCCGGACGCGCGCAGTCACCCACGCCACCGACACCGACCACCCGAATTCTCGCGATCGGCACGGTAAACCCCGGCGCCGATGTCGCCGCTGCGCGCGCCATCCTGCCGATGGAAGTGCGCGAGACGGTGAAGCTCTATCTCGATGGCAAAATCGACCAGTGGTACTCGCTGCAAAATCGTGTCGGCGTCGCGTTCATCCTGAACGTCACGGATATCGCGGCCGCTCATGACATGCTCGAAAAGCTGCCCCTGGGGCAGGCTCATCTCATGAGCTTCGAGCTGATCCCGCTTGGCCCGCTCAATCCGCTTCGGCAGTTGCAGGGCATGTCGACGGGTCCACAGTAGACAGCCGGAATGCCCGTCGTCGGCGCCGCTGCGGTCGCCGACGACAGATATCTTCAGCTCAGGCGATGACGCGGCCCAGCGCGGCGCGCCGTCCTACCAGAAGCCCCGCTGCATCGGCTGCGCCGGCTGATAATACTGATACTGGCCGCGGCGGCGCGGATTGACGGGCTGCGGGTTCGGCTGCTGCTGGAAGAAGAAGCCGAAGCCGTTGCCGCCATTGCCCCAGCTGTCATCGCTTGCCATTTCCATCGGCGGCGGCGCGGTCGGCTTGCGGGTGATGAAGCCGCCCTGCGGATGATTGCTCAGCACCGCGACGAACTCGGTGCGGTAGTTGGTCTCGGCGCTCAGCGGCTCGTCCGAAATCACGATCGACGAACGCGGCAATGCCGTCGGCCCGATGCGATCCCAGACGTCCTGCGGAATGGTGATGCGATCGAGCGCGTCCTTGGCACCGTCGCCGTTCTCGATCGTGACCACGCTCCAGCGCAGGCCGGTATCGGTCTTCGCCATCGCGGTGAAGATGTGCGTGCCGAGCGGCTGGTCGGGATTGCGGATGGTGACGGGCACCTCGATGCTGGTGTCGAACACTTCGCCGCCGCCATCCGGCGCCGGCTTGTGCGTGTTCCGCCGCACGTAGAGCTTCTGCGTCGCGCGGCTGATGTAGACCGAGACCGGTTCGAGCGCGAGCTTGGCGTCGGTCGCAGCCGTCACGGCATCGGCCTTCCTCGTTGCCGCGACCTTTGCGGCCTCCTTGGTGGCGGCAACGGCGTCGCGCTTCGGCTGTGCGGCGGCCTTGGCGGCATCGAGCGCCGACGCAGCGTCGGCGGCCTTGGTCGCGGCCTTCTGCTTCAGCTCCTCGGCCTGCGCCCGCGCCTGATCGGTCTTGGCGGCCGCGATCTTCTTGTCGGCGAAAGCAAGCTCGGCGTCGGCCTTGGCCTTCTGCTGTTCCAGCTTGCGCAGCGATGCGGGAAGCGACGCGGCCTCCTTCGCGGCCGCGGCCGCAGCCTTCTTGGCCTCGGCGGCAGCCTGGATCGCCTCCTCGGCTTCCGCGGAGAGCTTGTCGGCCCGGTTCGGCACGGCCGCGATGGCCTCGCGCTTCGGCACGAACAGCGAGGGGTGAGTGAAATCGATCGGGGCCGCGTCGTTCGGCGAGATGATCACGCGCATGCCGATGTTGGTCTTGTCGAACAGGCCCTCGGCGAAGTTGAAGGGCATGCGCACGCAGCCGTGCGAAGCGGCATAGCCCGGCAGCGGCCCGCCATGCAGCGCGATGCCGTTCCAGGTGATGCGCTGCATGTTGGGCATCCAGGCATCGTCATACATGGTCGAGCGGTGGTCCTTGTCCTTCTCGACGATGGCGAAGACGCCGGCCGGCGTCTCGCGCCCGGTGGTGCCGGTGGACACCGGCGCGCGCAGAATCCAGCCGTCGGAATCGTAGAAAGTGACCTGCTGGCTCTTGATCGACACGATCGCCATAATCGGCTCGCCGGCCTCGCGCGGCGCCACCGCCTCGGCCGGCTGGCGGGTCTGCTTGGCCGCCTCGGCGCTTCCGCTCAGCGCCGTCAGGGCAATGGCCGTTGCGAGCGCAACAAATCCGGGGGGCCGCCAACGCCGCATCGCCGTGGTGGATTGCGCCGTCGTCATCAGGTCTTTCATGCCATTCCCCGGTCCAAGTACCAGTCCGCGCCGTACGTCGATCACGTCAGATTGCGATCTTTGAATTAAGAATTCGCAGCCACCTTGCGTTCCGTATCCGGCAATATTCGGACCTATCGGGCGGCAAATCTCTCATATACGAGGGCTCGCGCGGGCGGAAGGTGGGCTGGCGCCGGAGCTGGCCCGGGGCTGGTCACGAATCGCTGCGGCACAATGTCCGGTTAGTGGGTACGGCGCCCGATCAGCCGGGTCATTGCAGCGCCGAACAGGCCGAACAGCGCATACACCATGAGCGGCAGAGCGTGCGCGGCAGCCTGCCCGACCGGCTCGTGCTCCACGATTAGCAGGACCGCGAACACGGTCAGGCTCAGGAGGACGCAGATGAGGGCGGCAGCAAGGCCCAGCCTGCGCAGAACGAAGGCAAAGCCGGTGGTGGTCATGACCGCATCCGGGGCGAAGATGAACAGACCTACGCTAGACCCGCCCGTGACAGCAGGATGTGACCGTCATCACAGAGATGCGGTTCCCGAACGCCGGCCGGCTCAGGACGCGACCCCGACCGCCTTGCTATCCACCGCCGCCTGGATTTCCGCCTCGCTCAGGCCCGCCTCGCGCAACACCTCGCGCGAATGCTCGCCGAGGCGCGGCGCCATGCGATGGATGCCGGCCGGGCTTTCCGAGAATTTCGTCGCGGGCCGCGCCTGCCGGATTCGGCCTTCGGTCGGATGATCGATATCCGCAAACAATGCGACGGCGGCGAGATGCGGCTGCTCGCCGATCTCGGTGAGCCGGGCGAAGGCGGTGTGCGGCACGTCCAAGCGCAGCAGCAATTCCTCCCACTCCGCGGTGGTGCGGGTCGGCCCGATCTCGCTCATGCGGTCGTAGACCTTGTCGATGTTCTGGGAACGAAGCACGGGATCGCGCACCCCGAGTTCCTCGATCAGCTCGGGGCGGCCGACAGCCTCGAAGAACGCGCACCAATTGTCTCCGGAGTAAGGCAGCATCGTCAGCCAGCCATCCTTGGTCTGCACCGGGCGCCGGTTCTTCATCCGCTTGTAGCCGGTCGGGCCGATCGGCGGATCGAACGCGTGCCCGCCCAGCATCTCGATACTGTTGAAGCCGGCGATGGTTTCCAGCATGGGGACTTCGACCATCTGGCCCTGCCCGCTGCGCTCGCGCCGGAACAAGGCCGCGGACACCGCGCCGACCATCGCCATCGCGCAGATCTTGTCGCCGATCAGGCTCGGAACGAATTCCGGCTCCTCGTCCGATCCGATCGATGACGCAAGGCCTGAAGCCGCCTGGATGATCTCGTCGAAGGCGGGGCGTGCTGCCCACGGCCCGTCCTGGCCAAAGCCGGTCGCCGCGGCATAGATCAGCCGCGGATTGAGCTTTGCGCAGGCCTCGTAACCGAAGCCGAGCCGCGCCATCGCCGCGGGTCGCACATTGGTGACGAGCGCATCGACCGTCGGGATCAGTTTTGCCAGCGCCGCCTTGCCGTCAGGATGCTTCAGGTCGAGCGCGAGGCTGCGCTTGTTGCGGTTGACGGCCATGAACTGGCCGCTCATGCCGCGGTTCCGGAACACGCCGGTGTAGCGCCAGGTATCGCCCGCGGGCGGCTCGACCTTGATGACATCGGCGCCCCAGTCCCCGAGCATCTGCGCGGCGTAGGGGCCGAACAGCACGCTCGTCAGATCGAGAACGCGGATACCGCTGAGGGGGCCGGTCGGTGTCATCGTCGTTTCACTGTCGTTGGAGGAAGCAACTGCGGGACAAGACAGGCGGGCGGGCTGGTACCAGCCCGCCCGTCAGATTGCGTCGATCCTATTCGCCGATCACGTCGCCGAACAGCTCCCAGGATTTGCCGTTGAAGCGCGCCATCTGCAACTGCCGGATCGGCGTCACCTGCTCGGCCGAGGTGTTGAGCTTGATGCCCGGCAGCAGCATCGGCAATTCGACATCCTTGAAGGATTGCGTCTGCTTCATCAAATTGGCGCGGGTGAGGTCGTTGCCGGCGCGCTGCAGCACCAGCTCCATGATCTGCGCCATGGTGTAGCCGGTGACGTTGAATACGTCGGCCGGATCGGCGCCCGAATTGTACGTCTTCATCCATTCGCGCCAGGCTTTCATGCCGGAATCATTCTCCCAGCGCGGATCACCGGGATCCTTCTGGAAAGCACCGGTGACGATGCCGACGGAATTGTCGAGCCCGGCCGGCACCAGCACGGAGCCGACGGAGTTGGAAACGGCGGGAAGGATGATCTGCGGCTTCCAGCCGAGCTCGGCGATTTTCTTGATGGCCTGCGCCGCGAATTTCGGCGTGCACTCGTTGAAAACAACGTCGGCGCCGGCGGCCTTGAACTTGACGATCTGGGAGTCGACGGTCGGATCCGATGTCTCGTAGGTGGCCTCGGACACGATCTGGTTGACGTGCTCCCCTAACCCTTCCTTGAAGCCGGCGAGATAGTCGCGCCCGGGATCTTCGTTCGGCGTGATGACGGCGATTTTGGCGTTCGGCTTGTTCGCAAGAATCCACTTGGCATAGATGCGGCCTTCCGTCCGGTAGGTCGGCTGCGAACCGGTGGTCCAGGGAAAATGCTGCGGATCGTTCCAGCGGCTGGCGCCGCTCGACGGGAACAGCTGCGGAATCTTCTTGGCGTTGAGGT
This sequence comes from Bradyrhizobium barranii subsp. barranii, assembly GCF_017565645.3. Classification (NCBI taxonomy): domain Bacteria; kingdom Pseudomonadati; phylum Pseudomonadota; class Alphaproteobacteria; order Hyphomicrobiales; family Nitrobacteraceae; genus Bradyrhizobium; species Bradyrhizobium barranii. The sequence goes on along the minus strand of NZ_CP086136.1, from coordinate 2,424,846 downwards.
ATTTCTGCGCGGCGATGTTGGGACCGGTGCCGAGCATCGAGAACATCGCCAGCACCTCGTCGCTCTCGGCGAGGCGGCGAACCTGCTCGACCGTCTTCGACGGCGAATAACCGTCGTCCATGCTGAGCAGCTCGACCTTGCGGCCGTTGATGCCGCCCTTGTCGTTGAGCATCTTGAAATAGGCGATCTCGGCGCGGCCAATCGCGGAATAGGCGGAGGCCGGTCCCGAATAGGGCATGGTCTGCCCGAGCTTGATCGACGTGTCGGTCGCGCCGGTGTCGTAGTTTCCGGCCGTCGCGGCCGAAGCGGCGCCCAGCGCCGCAAGCAGAGCAACGACTCCACGGACCAGTTGTCTTCCCGGCATGCTCGGCATCTCCTTCCCAGGCAAGACGCATCGACGCGCGAGCTCACAGGCTGCCGCCGGCACCCTCCACTTTCTTCTTGGTTATCATCGGCCGCATCGATTGCGATGCCAGCGAGCGCGACGATACAAGGATTATGAAGCGTGAGATGTAGCGAAGAATTCAGATGCGTATGCGCATCGCGCAGCCGTTCTATTTTGCGCGCGCGTCACACGACAATGTGAGCGTCAGACTTCGAGCCATTCCTGACGCACGGCGGCGTTGGCCTTGAGCTCGTCCGGCGTGCCCTCGAACACGACGCGGCCGTGGCCCATGATGTAGACGCGCTTCGAGATCCGCATCGCGATCGAGAGCTTCTGCTCGACGAGCAGGATTGCGACGCCGGCCTGCGCGATGCGGGCGATGAGATCGCCGACCTGCTGTACGATCAGCGGTGCCAGACCTTCGGTCGGCTCGTCGATCATGATCAGGTCCGGATCGCCCATCAGCGTCCGGCAGGTCGTGAGCATCTGCTTCTCGCCGCCGGACAGCACGCCCGCGGCCGTATCGGCACGCGCGGCGAGATTGGGGAACATCTCGAGCATGTCCTCAAGCCGCCATTTGCCGGGGCGGGCGTGTCCTTGACGCCGAGCAGGAGGTTTTGGCGAACCGTCAGGCTCGGGAAGATATCGCGATGTTCAGGGACATAGCCGAGGCCGAGGTGCGCGATCTTGTAGCTGGGAAGGCCGGCGATGTCCTTGCCCTTGAAGCGGATCGTGCCTTGCGGCGCGACCTCGCCCATGATCGCCTTGACCGTGGTCGAGCGGCCGACACCGTTGCGGCCGAGCAGGCTCACGACCTCGCCCGCGGCGACGTCGAGGTCGACGCCCTGGAGGATGTGGCTCTTGCCGTAATAGGCGTGGAGATCCCTGACCTCGAGCATCAGTGCGCTTCCTCGCCGAGATAGGCTTCCTTGACCTTAGGATCGCGCCGGATCTCTTCCGGCGTTCCCGATGCGATGATGTGGCCGTAGACCAGCACGGAGATGCGGTCGGCAAGGCCGAATACGACGCTCATGTCGTGCTCGACGATGACCAAGGTCTTGCCCTCGGTCAGTCGCCGGATCAGCGACACCGCGCGGTCAGTTTCGGCGTGGCTCATGCCGGCGGTCGGCTCGTCGAGCATGACGACCGTGGCCCCGCTCGCGATGGTGATGCCGATCTCGAGCTCGCGCTGCTCGGCATAGGTCAGAAGTCCCGCCGGAACATCGCGCCGATGGGTGAGATGGATGTCGTCCAGGATCTGGGCCGTGCGCTCGCGCACTTCCGGCAGGCTGTCGACGTTCTTCCAGAAGGCGTAGCGATGCCCCGTCGCCCACAGCACGGCACAGCGGACGTTCTCCCAGACCGACATGCGGGCGAACACGTTGGTGACCTGGAACGAGCGCGACAGGCCGCGCCGGTTGATCTCGAACGGCCGCAGGCCGGAGATCACATCGCCGTTCAGCTTCACCTCGCCCGAGGTCGGCTTGATGTGGCCGCTGATCAGATTGAACGTCGTGGATTTTCCGGCGCCGTTCGGGCCGATGACGGCGTGACGCTCGCCTTTCGCGACGCTGAGGTTGAGGTCGCGGATGATGCCGACATTGCCGAAGCGCTTTTCGACGGCGCGGACTTCGATGGCTGCTCCGCTCATGCCAGATACCCCCGGTCACGGGCGACCGTCGCAGCCCTGTCCCACGCGTCCGCGATCCTCCGCCAGCTCAGCCGCGCGACGAACGCACCGCCGACGACGAGAACTGCTGCGGGAATCCACGTCACCGGGGATTTCGCATTGAACGGAATGCCAAACAGGTTGATCGGGTCGCCGCCGGAATAGCGCGCGACCGTCTCGATGGTGAGGATGACGCCGCAGGCGAGCGCCAGGGTCGGCACGACAGCGACGAGATAGGACGGGATCACCGTCCACAGCGTTCCGGCGCGAACCAGCGGCCGGTGCATCATCAACAGGCCGGCGATGCCGCCCGGCGCGAACATCACGATGCCGATGAAGATGATGCCGAAATAGAGCTGCCAGACGCTGGTGAGGCCTGTCAGCCCGAGCTGGAGATAGGTCACCAGGATCGCGCCGAGGATCGGCCCGAAGAAATAGGCGATGCCGCCGATGAAGGTGGAGAACAGCACGAGGCCGGACTGGATCGCACCGAGCAGCGCGGAGTTCGCGATCTCGAAATTGATCGCGGTCAGGCCGCCGGCGACGCCCGCGAAGAACCCGGCAAAGCAATAGGCGAGATAGCGGACGACGTGAGGATCGTAGCCGATGAACTGGACGCGCTCGGGATTGTCGCGGACCGCGTTGCTGATCCGCCCCAGCGGCGTCCGCGTCAGCGCGTACATCGCAATCGCCGACAGCACCAGCCAGAACGCGATGAGGTAATAGACCTGAACCTGCGGCCCGAACGACCAGCCGAACATCTTGGGCAGCGCCGTGCGATCCGTGGTGATGCCGGCTTCGCCGCCGAACACCGAACGCAGGATCAGCGAGGACGACGCCACCAATTCGCCGATGCCGAGCGAGATCATCGCGAACACGGTGCCGGCGCGCTTGGTCATGACCCAGCCGATGATGACAGCGAAGACGAGACCACCGATCCCGCCGAACAACGGGATGAACGGCAGCGGGATCGGCCAGCCATGCGACACCACCGCATTCATCATGTGACAGGCCGCGAAGCCGCCGAGGCCGTAATGCACGGCGTGACCGAACGACAGCAGGCCGGTCTGGCCGAGCAGGATGTTGTAGGACAGCGCGAAGACGATCGCGATGCCGATCAGGCTGAAGGACGTCAGCGAGCCGCCGGAGGAGAAGATCAGCGGCAGGACGATCAGCGCGGCGATGCCGATCAGCCAGACGCCGTAGAAGCGCAGGCCGTCGCCGGCGGGCTTCGATGTCGAAATCGGTTTGGCGGTCATGACTCGCGCGTCCCCATCAGGCCCATGGGGCGAACGATCAGAATGAGCACCAGCAGCATATAGGGAACGATCGGCGCGACCTGCGCGATCGTGACGTTCCAGATGTCGGTGAGGACCGACGGTCCCGTCGACGGATCGAGCGGTCCGAACGCACTCGCCAGCGAGCCGTTCAGCGCCACCGCAAAAGTCTGCACCAGTCCGATGACGAGCGAGGCGATGAAAGCGCCGGGCAAGGAGCCGAGGCCACCGAACACGATGACGACGAACAGGATGGGCCCGAGCGCCGCGGCCATGTCCGACTGCGTCACCAGGGCCGGTCCGGCAATGACGCCGGCAATGCCGGCGAGCGCGCTGCCGACGCCGAACACCACCATGAACACGCGCCCGACATTGTGGCCGAGATGCCCGACCATGTGCGGATGCGTCAGCGCCGCCTGCACGATCAGGCCGACGCGGGTGCGTTTGAGCACGACCAGCAGCGCCACGAAGATCACGACCGACACGGCCAGCATGAAGATCTTGTAGGCGGGATAGTTGGTAGAGAAGATCGTGAAAGCAGGGAAGTCGAGCAGCGCCGGCACGCGATAGTCGACCGGGCTCTTGCCCCAGATCATCGACACGATCTCTTCGATCGCAAAAGCCAGACCGAAGGTCAGCAGCAATTCCGCGACATGACCGTGCTTGTGGGTGTTGCGCAGGCCGTAGCGCTCCACCGCCATGCCGATGGCGCCGACCAGTAGCGGCGCCAGCACCAGCGCCGGCCAGAAGCCGATCCACTTAGTGAGCTGGAAGCCGAAGAAGGCGCCGAGCATGTAGAAGCTGGCATGCGCGAAGTTGAGCACGCCCATCATGCTGAAGATGACGGTCAGCCCGCTCGACAGCAGGAAGAGCAGCATGCCGAACAGCACGCCGTTCAGGGTCGAAATGACAATGAGTTCAAGCACAGCGCACTCGTCTCTGTCCGGGGCCTGATGGCCCCGGTGAACATCGCCCAATCAAGAATAGTCCGGCCACCGCCTTCCCGCGACCGATGGCGGCCGCGGGAAAACGACGGATGTCGTGATTACGGCCGCGCCATCTTGCAGGTCGTGGGGACCATGGCCTGCGCCGTGTCGACCTTGGAGACGAGGTGCCAGCCCCAGCCGGTGTTTTCCTCGTCGAACGGCTCATTCTCGGTCAGCTTGCCGAAGGAGGAAATGTAGATCGGCTGAAGGAACTGGTGGTCGTCCTTGCGCATGATGCCGGAGCCGCCGTCCAGGACCTCGAACTTCAGGTCCTCGAGCGCCGCCGCCACCTTCACGGGATCGATCGAGTTGGCCTTCTCGGCAGCCGCCTTGAACATGCGCATCTCGTTGACCGCACGCGGGTACCAGAGCGACAGATTGACCTTGGCGCGGAACGCCTTCTCGTAATCCATCGCGGTCTTGTTGCCGGAATTCGCAAAGCCTTCGGTGATCTGGAAGACCTGATGATCGAGACCGGTCTGCTTGACGGCAGTGGGGCCGCCGGCGCCACCGGCATAATAGGTGTACCAGTTGACCTTCAGGCCGGCGTCAGCGGCAGCCTTGAGCAGCAGCGCGAAGTCCTGGCCCCAGTTGCCGGTGACGACGCTGTCGGCGCCGGACGCCTTGATCTTGGCGATATAGGGCGAGAAATCGGTGACCTTCAGCAGCGGATGCAGCTCGTCGCCGACGATCTGGATGTCGGGCCGCTTGGCGCCGAGCATCTTGCGCGCGTCGGAGCGGACGGACTGACCGAACGAATAGTCCTGGTTGATCAGGTACACCTTTTTGATCGAGGCGGTGTCCTTCATGTAGTTGGTGAGCGCCTCCATCTTGATGTCGGAGCTCGCATCCCAGCGGAAATGCCAGTAGCTGCACTTCTCGTTGGTCAGGCTGGGATCGACGGCGGCGTAGTTGAAGTACAGCACTTCCTTGCCGGGATTGCGCGTGTTGTTCTTGGTGACGAAATCCGACAGCGCCGCGCCGACGGACGAGCCGTTGCCTTGCGTGATGTAGTGGACCCCGGCGTCGATCGCCTTCTGGGCCTGCACCAGGCTTTCCTGCGGATTGGTCTTGTTGTCGAGCGGCACGATCTCGATCTTGTGGCCGAGAATGCCGCCCTTGGCGTTGAGCTCGTCGGCCAGATACTGGAATGTCTTCAGACCACCCTCGCCGACGCTGGCGCCACCGCCGGAGAGCGGATCGATGTAGCCGATCTTGAGGGTGTCCTCAGCCGACGCGGCATGACCGAGCATCGGGGCGATCACGGCAATGGCCAAAGTGAGCTTGCGCATTTTTTCGTTTCCTCGCTGGCTATCGACTTTAGTCGATGGGCTTTTTGCGCATGTTGCAGCGCAATTGCAGATCCCTAATGAGCAGAACGAACTTTGATTTTCAAGCTCGGCGAGACATGGCTCCGGCCATCGTTATGAAATGTGAAGGCGGCTACCCGTCTCGCCGGCAGCTTTCCGCGACGAGGAATAGAACGCAAGGGGAAACTGGCCTGCGCGGCGCCCGACGACGCAGGTGTCGCAGCCGTCTACAGGCTGCGATAGTCCGCGATTCCCGACAGGTCTGGCGTGAATCCGAGCCCCGGTTCCTCGCCGAGGACGATCGTACCATCCGTGACATTGGCAACGGCACCGCAGAACCGGTCGCGCAGCGGATTGTCGTTGGCGTCGACCTCGAGCCAGCCGTCGCCGCCGATGCCTGCCAGCAGATGCGCCGAGGTGAGCAGTCCGATGCCACCGCCGAGATAATGCGGGCAGAACGTCTTGGCCGCCTTCAAAATGTCGCGCGCGACGCCAGCGCATGCGCTCAGCCCGCCCCATTTCGCGATGTCGGGCTGAACAACGCCGAGCACGTCTTCGGCCAGGACGTCCTTGAATCCCTCGACGCTCGAAATGTTCTCGCCCGCGGCAATCGGCATTTTCGCGGCTGCCCGCAGCCTGCGCCATTCCTCGCGCGGCCGGTCGGCGCGGATGGGCCCCTCCAGCCATCGCAGATCGAACGCGGCCAACCGCGGCACCATCTCCAGCGCCTGATCGACCGACCAGCCCTGATTGGCATCGGCAGCGAGCATGCCCGCACCGACGATCGCGCGCAGCGCGGCCAGATTGGCGAGATCGGTCTCGGCACCGAAGCCGACCTTCAGCTTCAACGCGCGATGGCCACGCGCGAGCGCGGCTTCGGCCGTCTGCGCGGCGCCGCCCGGATTGATGCCGCTGGCATAGACCTTGATCCTGCGCGACTGCCCACCGAGAAGCCACCACAGCGGCAAGCGCTGCCGGCGCGCGGAGAGATCCCACAGCGCGAGATCGATGCCCGAAATCGCCTGCGCGAACGGACCGGGCTCGCCGCATTGAAGCGCGAGCACTTCGGTACCTTTCGACAGGACCTCGAAAGCCTGGGCGGGACTGTCGAACCTGCGCCCGACAAGGCCCGGAGCGAGCGCTTCGTTGACAAGCCGGGCACGGTGCTCGGCGCCCGGTGCAGGAAAGTTGGACCAGGCTTCGCCCCATCCCTCGACACCGTCCTCGTCGACTGCGCGAACGAAGACGGCCGGACGGTTGAGCATCTTGCCGAACGACGTCACCACCGGCGTCGCCAAGGGATAGCGATAGCAGAAGGCCTCGATCGAGCGGATGGTGAAGCTGTCAGTCGTCATATTGCAGGTCCTGCGACCGAGTTGAGACCACGCGGGACCGTTACCACCTCAGTAGGCGCGCGCGAAGTCACCTTCCTGCTTGATATCAGCGAACACCGGGAAGCGCGCCTTCCACGGCGTGCCCTTGGCCGTGGTCAGCTGATTGAGCCGTTCCAGCACCGCGAGGCCATCCTTGCGCAGGCTGGCCGACACCGCTGCGCGGTCCGGAAAGTTCTTCAGGACGGCATCCAGCCAGATGGTGCGGCCCGCCAGGAAACCGCTTGCGCCTGCGGCATAGGAGTAGTCGAGCACGCGCTCGAACTTTTCAGGCGCAGCCCCGCCCGACAGCAACACCCAGGGGATGCTGCGTTCGCGGCAAATATCGCCGATCGCATCGAACTCCTTCTGCGCGGCCTTTGCTTCCGCGCTGCCGTCACGCGCCGGCAGGCTGTTGGCTGCAAGCGGGCTCTCCAGCTTGAGAAGATCGACGCCGTATTCAGGCTTTGCGAATTCGCGCACGCTGTCGATGACGAGGCCCGGGAGCTTGCCGGGCGATTCCACGTAATCGGCCGTGTGATTGGCGCTGCCGAGGAACGGGTAGACCAGCAACTCGAGCACGTACGGGATATCGTGACGGGCGCAGTCTTCGCCGATTTCGCGCACGAAACGCTTCTGGTGCTCGTTCACCGCGGCATCGGCGTCCGGCCGGTACCAGGCCAGCACCTTGACGGCGTCGCCGCCCATGGCGCGGATCTTTTCCACGCTCCAATTGGTGATCGCGCGCGACTTGCGGCCGCCCGCGGTTTCCTCAACGCGGTGCTCTTCCAGCGTCATGATCAGGCCGCAGCGCGGCGGCAACAGATCGATCGCGGCAGGCACGGCAAAGTTCGGGTCGAACAGCATCGAGCTGCAATGCGGCGCGAGGTTCTCGACCAGAAGACGCTTGGCCGCCGTGACGTCGGAATATTCGACCTGGTCCCGCGTGATCCCCTTTGCCTTTGCAATGGCGTCGAACAACGGCGGCCGCTGATCCAGCGCGACCATGCGAAAATGGCCATCCGCGTCAGCAAGCCGTGCCAGGCCGCGGTTCTTTCCAATCGTTCTCATGGCTTCGTCCTCATGAATACAAGACACTCGTTGATCTCAGGGATTCCGTTACGGCCGCCGGCGTGGCGGCATTTCATGGCGGCCGTCGCCGCCGAAAACGCCATGGTGGCGCGCACGTCGAGGCCGGCGCCGATCGCGAGCGCATAGGCGCCGTGGAAGACGTCGCCCGCGCCTGTGGTGTCGACGACGTCGACGGTGTAGGCGGCCTGCCGGTGCAGCTGGCCGTTCTCGTGCCAGCTCACGCCGCCCTCGCCGCGCGTAACGGCGATGACGCGACAGCCGAAGCGCGCAAGGGCTGCGAGAGATTTATCTTCGGCCGAGCCGGCAAAGGCGGCGAGCGCGGGCTCGGAGAAGATGGCGTGATCGGTCAAGGGCAGCAGCCGCTCGAATACCTCGGTATCGGCCATGTCGCCGTCGAGCACTGTCGGAATGCCGCGCGATCGCGCTTCCCGAAACAACGTCGCGGCGCCTTCGGCCCAGCGCGGATCGGCCAGCACGGAGGATGCGCGCGCGACGGCTTCGAGCGGCAGCCAGTCTGCTGCCTCCGGGTAAAGACCGCGAAAATTGACGATCTGCCGCTCGCCGCGGCTATCGACGATAATCCCGGAGACCGACGAGCGGCCATCGGGAAACAGCCGGAAATTCTCGACATCGACGCCTTCAGCGGTGAAGGCCGATTTCATCTCATGGCCGGCGGCATCATTCCCTGCCCGCCCCCAGAACGCGACGGACGCGCCGAGCTTCGCCACGGCCGCGCTCGCATTGGCGGCCATGCCGCCGCCGAGCGTGCCGTACTCGACCGCCTTGATCTTCTCGCTTCCACCCGCGAACGGCCGATCGACGCGCCAGACCTGGTCGAGCGCGGACAGGCCGAGGCAGATCACGTGCACGGGCTTCGTGCCGGACGCGAGGTCGGCCAGCGCCGAGAGATCGCCGATGTTTGCCGACGCACTCACCGCAAGACCTGTCCGTTGGATGCAGCGAACAAATGCGTCTTGCCCGACTGTGGGCGCAGATTGATGCGATCACCAACCTTCGGCCGCAGCGCCGGATCGACCCGCGCGATGGCGGAGCCGCCGGCGAGATCGAAATGGATCAGCGTGTCCGAGCCGAGCGGCTCGACCAGCCTGACGTTGATCGCGATGCCATCAGCGGCATCCGCAACCACAGCAAAATGTTCGGGGCGAATGCCCAGCACGGCGTTGCCGGCCTTGCTCAGGCAGCCAGCGGTCTCGCCGTCGAGCGGCACCACCGTTCCGCCTTGCGACAGGATCGCGCGCTCCTGACGCCATTCGACCGGGAAGAAATTCATCGCGGGCGAGCCGATGAAGCCGGCGACGAACTGGTTGGCGGGCCGCTCGTAAACCGTCTCCGGTGTATCGTATTGCTGGATCGTGCCGCTCTGGAGCACGACGATCCGGTCGGCCATGGTCATGGCCTCGATCTGGTCATGCGTCACGAAGACCATGGTGGTCTTCAGCTCCTGCGACAGCGCCTTGATCTCCGCCCGCACCTGCCCGCGCAGCTTCGCATCGAGATTGGAGAGCGGCTCGTCGAACAAAAAGGCCTTGGGATTGCGCACGATGGCGCGGCCCATGGCGACGCGCTGGCGCTGGCCGCCCGACAGCTCCTTCGGCTTGCGATCGAGATAGGGCTCGATGTGCAGCAGTGCGGCCGCACGCCTCACGCGGGCGTCGATCTCGGCCTTCGGCGTGCCGCGCAGCTCCAGCGCAAACGACATGTTGTCGTAGACCCGCATGTGCGGGTAGAGCGCGTAATCCTGGAACACCATCGCGATATCGCGCTGCGCAGCCTGCACGCCGTTGACGCGCTTGTCGCCAATATAAAGGTCTCCCGACGAAATCGGCTCGAGGCCGGCGATGATGCGCAGCAAGGTCGACTTGCCGCAGCCGGACGGGCCGACGAACACGACGAATTCGTGGTCCGCAATCTCCAGATTGAGATCGGGGATCACGGTAAAATTGCCGTAGCGCTTGGTGAGGTTGCGGATCGAGATCGAGGCCATGATCGCTCAGTCCAGCGCCAGCACGGGCTTGATCAGCTCGCCTTTGGCGAAGCGGGCGAAATTCTCTGGCAGAGCCGACAGGCCGAACTCGCCATCGACCAGGACGCGGTATTCGTCCTTGTACTTGCGCAGCAGTTCGACATTCGGCTCGAAATCCGAGACCGGGAAGTAGAAGGTCCGGATCATATAAAAATCCTTGCGGCGGAAGACCTTGCCTTCCTCGATGGTCCAGGGCGCGGCGTTCTCGCCGACCAGCACCAGCGCACCGCGCGGCAGGACCAGCTCGATGCCGAGGTTGCGCGCCGCATGGGCGCCGGAGCATTCCATGATGAGGGCGAAGCGCTTCGAGGTATCTCCGACGGGATGCGCCTTCGCGCCGAAGGATTGGGCGATCTTCAGGCGTGTGACGTTGGGATCGGCGACGTAGATGTCGTTGTAACCGAGCGCGCGGAGCGCCAGCACGACGCCAAGGCCGACAGGCCCCGCGCCCATGACGAGAACTGGACCGGCCTCGCTCGGCGGCACCACGCGGCTGACAAAGCGGACGGCGTGGCCTGAGGTGCCGATGGTGTCGAGCAGCAGCGGCGCAAGGCTGTCCTCGATATCGTCTGGCACCGGCAGCAGGCAGTTTTCCGGCACCGGCACATATTCGGCATAGCCGCCCGGCCTGTTCCAGCCGATCAGGCTGGAGACTTCCAGGCACATCTGGGTATCACCGCGCTTGCAAGCGGCGCAGTGGCCGCAGTGCAAGGGGATATAGACGGCGCAGCGGCGGCCGTGCAGGCGATGACCGGGCTGCTCGACCACGCCAAAGATCTCGTGGCCCGCAGTAAACTCGGAGCCCTTGTGCCAGAGCTTGAAGTCGGAACCGCACAGCGCGGTGCGCGAGACGCGGACGAGCACTTCACCTGGGCCGACATCGGGCATCGCGACGCGCTCGATGGTGATGCGGTCATTGCCGTGGAAGACCGCGGCCTGCATGATCGAATTCGGACGGGGCGACACGTTCATTTCGATACCTAGCCTTTCACCGCACCGAGCGTCAGTCCGGACACCAGCCAGCGCTGAACCAGGGCCGCCAGCACCAGCGGCGGCAACGCGATCAGCGTCGCCGCAGCCATGAGGGCACCCCATTGCGTCGAGCCTTCGCCGATGAAGTTGAAGGCGGCCGCGATCAGCGTCTTGGTGTCGCCGTTGGAGAGCACCAGCGCAAACAGGAAGTAGTTCCACGAAAACACGAAGGCGAGGATCGCCGAGACGGCGACGCCTGATGCCACCAGCGGCAGCGCGATGCGCCAGAGGATGCGCGTGACGCTGCACCCATCCACCTGCGCCGCCTCGAACACGCTGCGCGGAATGCCGTCGAAGGACGGCAGCAAAACCCAGATCACGATCGGCAGCGTGATGACGGCGTGGCTGAGGATCAGCGCGGTGTAGGAGCCGATCATGCCGACCTGCCGGAACATCACGTACCACGGCAGCAGGAACAACGTGCCGGGCGCCATGCGCGCGGCGAGCGTCAGGATGGCCGGCCACGAAATCCGCGTCCAGGAGACGGCGAAGGCAGCAGGAATTCCAAACAGCAGACCGAGTGCGGTCGAGCCAACGGTGACGATGAGGCTGTTGAGCGCATAGCTGAGGAACGGCGTGGTCCTTGTCAGCTCGACATAATTTTCCAGCGTCGGCGAGAAGCTCAGCGTCGGCGGATAGGCGGTGACCTCGAACGACGGCTTGAACGAGGACAGCACCATCCAGACCGTCGGCGCCATGATGAGCACGCCGGCGAGCACGAGTTGCACCGTGTTGAGCCAGCGGATCCAGCGGTCGGTGTTGGCGGCATCGTTCATGACATCACCAGGCCACTGCACCGCGGAGGCGATTGAAGGCAAGCACGGCGCCGAACACGATCGCCGTCAGCGTCAGCATCAGGGCGCTGGCATAGCCGATGTTGAAGAATTCGAAGCCGACCCTGAAGCCGTAGATGTTGAGCGTGTTCGAGGCGTTGCCCGGGCCGCCCTGGGTCGTGATGTAGATGATGTCGAAGAAGCGCAGCAGATCGACGCTGCGCAGGATCGCCGCGGTGACGATGGTCGGCAGCAGCAGCGGCAGCGTGATGCGCTGGAAAGTCCTGAATGGCGACGCGCCGTCGATCTGCGCCGCCTCGTAGACGCTCGGCGGCAGGGATTGCAGGCCGCCCAGCACGATCAGGGCGACATAAGGCGTCCACTGCCAGCTGTCGATCAGAGCCACGGTCGGAATGACCCAGGTCGGCGAGGCCAGCCAGTCCGACGGCGGCAGGCCGAACGACTGGAGGATATAGTTGGCAGCACCGAGCGACGGATCGAGGATCACCAGCCACATCATGCCCGCCACCACCGGCGGCATCATGAAGGGCGAGATGAACAACGAGCGCACGATGCCCGGCAGCCGCTTGGCGTGGAACAGCACCAGCGCCAGCCAGACGCCGAAGACGAGCTGCAGCGCCAAGGACAGCACGAATAGCGCAATGGTGATCCACAGCCCGTGCCAGAATTCGTAATCGGAGATCAGCTTCGAATAATTGGCAAGGCCCGCGAAGGACTGCTTGCCGGTCGAGGAAAAAGTCTGGAAGCCGAGCCAGATCGTATAGACGACCGGAAACGCGATCATCGCGACCGTGAAGACCACGGCCGGCGCCGATAGGGCCGCCATCTCCAGCTTCTGCCGGTCCTGCGTGAGTGTCGCAGCCGCATCAGACATGCGTTCGTGTCCTCGATCGAGTTGGGTGCCGGCAGGCAGCAAGCCTGCCGGCATGAGGCCGTTAGTTCAGCGCGATCAGCGCATCCAGCGCCTTGTCGGCATCCGCGCAGGCCTGATCGACGGTCTTCTGCTTCAGGATGAGATCCTGTACCGCCTGCCCGATGAACTCGCGCGATTGCGGATTGGCGACGATGGGATAGCCGACCTCGGAGGAGCCCTTCGTTGCGAGCACGTCGAGCGCGGCCTGCCATTCCTTCCGCACCGGCTCCTCGTCGATCCACTTGCGGTATTCAGGATCTTTGGCGACCGACGGACGCGGCGGGGCAATGCCCTGAAGCGCCATCTTCTTCTGCACCTCGGGGCTGGTCGCCCATTGCACGAAGTACCAGGCCGCATCCGGCTGCTTGCTGTGCGAGGACACTGCCATGCCCCAGCCGATCGTGGTCGGCACCTGGCCGGCATCGCCGGCCGGGAACGGCAGCAGGCCGGTGTCCTTCAGGCGCGCGCCGCCTTCCATCACCGTGCGCAACTCATTCGACGACTCAAACGCCATCGCGGCGCGGCCGCCGCGGTAGAGCGCCGAAATCTGCTGGAAACTGTAGTTGACGACGCCAGGCGGTCCGAAATCGCGCAGCAACCGGCTATAGGTGTCGAGCGCTTCCTTGCCCTTGGCCGAACAGAGGTTCGACTTGCCGTTTGCGATATAGCTGCCGCCGACATTGTGCAGCATGTTGCTGAAGGTATAGGCAATCGCGGGCTTGAGGCCGCGCGAGACGAACGGCGTCACGGTGCTGTCGCAGCTCTTGATCTTCTCGGCAGCGGCCTCGACGTCCTTGATCGTCTTCGGCGCCTCGAGGCCGCACTTTTTGAAGATGTCGGTGCGGTAATAGAAGATCGGGCCTTCGATGTTCATGGGCATGCTGGTCAGCTTGCCGCCGAAGGTCGCGGCCTTCAGCAGGGCCTGGCTCAATCCGTTGGGGTCGTATTCCCTAGCCACCTCGTTCTTGGCCATCGCGGTGAGATCGCCGTACCAGCCGGCGGCGGCGAACTGCTCGCCCTCGCGCGAGGGCAGCGTCATGAACACGTCCACCTCGTCGCTGTTCGCATTCATGACGGTCACCAGACGCTGGCGCATCTGCTGTTCCTGATAGCCGTCGACCTTGAGGGTCATGCCGGTCAGCTTCTCGAAATCGGCCTTGTAAGTCAGCAGCGCCTGCGACACCGGATTGTTGTTGGCGAGAAAGGTGACGGTCTTGCCCTTGAACTTCATCCAGTCGAAATCGGCGGCGTGCGCCTGCGCGATCGCCGCAGCAATCGCGAGAACGGGCAACGCGACGTGGGTCGCGAGCATCCTGGCCTTCATCGAACTCTCCTCCCGGCTGGCCGCCTTAAGCTGGCGGACCATTTTGAACACGTTTGAGCAGCACTTGAAAACGGTTACAAAATAGACCTCGCATCCGCCGTGTCAAGCGATGGACAAGCCGCACAATCTGCGGCAGATTTGCGACATTGCCGCTACCATGCGGCTCACTATGTCCGATGTAACGTTACATTCATGAGACTGACCAACGCCAAGTCTGTGAAGCAGGGCATCCGCGCCGTGGCGGCCCGCGCCGGCGTCTCGACGGCATCGGTCTCGCGCGCCCTCAACAACCCCGACGCGGTGAGCCCTTCCTTGCGGGCGCGTATCGAGCAGGCCATCGACGCGCTCGGCTACATCCCGCATGCGCCGGCGCGCATCCTGTCGTCACGACGCTCGCGCACGCTTGGCGCAATCGTACCGACGATCGACAACACGATGTTCGCACGCGGCATCGCCTCGCTGCAGCAATATTTGTCGTCGGTCGGATACATGCTGTTTCTCACCACGAGCGGCTACGATCTCGACGTCGAATTGCAGCAGGCGCGCAATCTGATCAGCCGCGGCGTCGACGGCCTCGTGCTGCGCGGCGATTGCCATCACGACGGATTGCGCAAGCTGCTGGCGGACAATGCCGTACCCTTCATCAATGTCGGCATCTACCAGCCCGACCGGCCCTATCCTTGCGTCGGCACCGACAACGAAGCCGCCGCCCATCGCGCCGCCGCGCATGTCATCGAGCTCGGCCACCGCCGCATCGGGATCGTCTCGGCGCTCCAGCGCAACAACGACCGCGCCAGCGCGCGCGTCGCCGGCTTTCGCCGCGCGCTGTCGGAGAACGGGCTCGAATTGCCTTCGCAATGGCATGTCGAGGTGCCCTATACGCTGGACGACGCGCGCGAGGCGGCGCGCTATCTCCTGGGCCTCGAGGACCGTCCGACAGCCGTGGTGTGCGGCAACGACGTTATCGCCTATGGCGTGCTGCTCGAAGCCGAGCGCAGCGGCTTTTCGGTGCCGCGCGACCTGTCGGTGGTCGGCTTCGACGACCTCGACTGGAGCCGGCATTTGCGGCCGAGCCTGACCACGATCCACGTACCGACCGGAGAAACCTGGCAGCGCGCCGGTGAATATCTGGTGCGCAGCCTCGCCGGCGAGCAAACCATCATGCATCGCGAGATCGACTTCTCGCTGGTCGTCCGCGAGTCGACGGCAGCGCCTCCGAAATCCCTGAAGTGAGACACTCCCGATGAATCCGAACTTTTCCCTCGCCCCCGGCTTCCATGCCGTTGTGATCGGCGGCGCCGGCGACATTGGTGCCGCCATCAGCAATCAATTCTGCGATCTGGGTGCGACGGTGACTGCAACCGGCGCGAACGAGGCGGACCTCTCGCGCACGCTGCTCAAACCGCGCGCGGGCCTCACGCTCGCGACGCTCGACGTCACCGATGATGCGGCCGTCACGTCCTTCGCCCGGAATCACAAGCGCGTCGACGCGCTGATCAACTGCGCCGGCATTCTCGCGCGCGACAAGGAATTCGAGATCGAGACCTTCATGAAGGTGCTCGACGTCAATCTCACCGGCACGTTCCGGACCTGCATGGCCTTCCATCCCCTGCTCGCGGAGCAGACGGGATCGATCGTCAACATCGCTTCGATGAACGCGACGTTGGCGCTGCCGCGGATTCCCGCCTATTGCGCCAGCAAGGGCGGCGTCGTGATGCTGACCAAGGCGCTGGCTTTGAAGTGGGCCGAAGAAGGCATCCGCGTCAACGCGGTCGCGCCCGGCTATGTCGAAACCGCGATCAACGCCGCCGGCCGCGGCGACCTTGCGCATTATCAGCGCGTCGCCGATCGCACCGCCTTCAAGCGCTGGGGACAGCCGGAGGACATTGCCGGCGCCGTTGCCTTCCTCTGCATGCCGGCTTCGCAATATGCGACCGGCACCGTCATTGCGGTGGATGGCGGCTTTCTGGCGGGGTAGCGCGCGGGTCTATACGCCCAGCGCCTTGCGGTTGAACGTCCGCAGGAAGCGCAGCGACAACGTCCGCACATTCGCGACGTTGAGCAGCCAGGCCGCAGCGGCGTAAGCAACCCCACCCGCGGAGCTGACGACCATCAACGCCACGATACCGGTACCGCCGGCCTGCATCCGCGCAATGAGGATAGCGCCCGCCATCGCCGCAGCCGAAGCCGCAACGCCGGCGAGGCGGTTGACGTCGAACGGCACGGGATGGGCCCGGTGCATCAGGGCGACGGCGACGACGAAGCCGAGCGCTTCGGTGGCGAGGGTGGCGAGCGCTGCGCCGTAAAGGCCGTAGCCGGCCACCAGCGCGAACATCAGTGCCACGCTTAGAACGAGCGTGAGGAAGGACTGCGCCGCCAGCATGAACGGCCGCTCGGCGAGCTGGAAGCTGATCTGCACATAGAATTGATTGGCGATGCCGAAGAAGCGCGCGAGCACCAGCGTCGGCAGCAGCGCCGACACGCCGGCGCGGAAATCGACGCCGACGAGCGTGCCCGCGACCTGGTCGGCCGCGAGCGCGAGCCAGACGGCAACGGGCGCGACGACGACGAGCAGCAGCTCGAGGCTCTCGCTCAGGCGCTCCCGCGTCGTCTCGTTGTTCTTCTCCGACAACGACCGGAACACCAGCGGCACGGTTGCCGCGGCGACGCTGGAGGCGATCATGACCATGAACTGGCGCGGCAGATCGGCGGCGACGCCGAAAATGCCGGCGGCGTCCTTGCCGAGCAGATAAGCGACGATGAGCCGGTCGCAGGCCGAATAGACCGCAACGGACAATCCGGCCAGCGTCAGCGGCAGGCCGTAGCGCGCCAGCTGCATGAACTGGCTTCGCTCGAAGCGGGCGATCTTCGTGCGGTCGCCGACGAGATTGAGGATGCTGCCGGTGAGCGAGCCCAGGCCGAACGCGGCGAGCAATCCCAAGCCACCCCAGCCGAGCCAGATGCCGAGCAGGCCAAAGCCGACGCTCGACACGCTGCGGACGATCGAGATCGCCGCGAACCTGTAGGGGCGCAATTTGGCGCGCTCGAATTCCTGGCCGACATCGACGGCATTGGCCATGATCGCCACGAACATGCTGGCGAGCAGCAGCTCGGCACTGAGGTCGCTACGGAACAGAATGACCAGCGGCGTGGTGGCGCAGAGGACCGCGGCCGTCAGCCCGAAGGCGACCATCGCCGTGCCGCGAAAATCCACCTCCGCCGACATCGCCTGATAGCGGGACACCGACAGCTTGATCCAGGCGAAGAAGATCGCGCCCAATATGCCGGCAAGGCTGATGCCGACGACATAGACGCCGTACTCGGCCGGCGTCAGCAGCCGCGTGTAGGCCGTGACCGCAAAGAAACCCACCGCTGCGGGCAGGATGTAGGCGACGAGATAAATCGAGAAATGGCGGTTCAGCATGCGAGCACAGGACCGGCAACGGTGTTGCGATGGTGACGGCCGTTAATCAATGACCTTGGCGGGGCGAACGAACTGCGCCGCAGCATCTCTCAAGAGTGTCACATAAGTCTGCAGATCGGGCAGCGAATGAGGCTGGAAGGCCGCTTTCGCGGGTTAGCGTTAAATTTGCCCTTTCCCTGGAGTGGTTCCGGCGACCACGACACGAAACCCTGATCCAGACTGGAACAGCGATGCAGCGCCACGCGCGTTGCGCACCGGACATCCGCAAAGGTTAACCCAACGACAGGAAACCCCGGCGTCGCAAGGCGCCGCTTGGTACGATGGCGCGCATTGGTTCCAAAAGGAACGTCCCACCGTGACCAGGCTCGACAGACGCGAATTTCTCCTCGGCGGCGCCGCAGCACTCGCGGCGGGGGCAACGGCGTCTGCCGCGCCGGCATCAAAACTCGCGCAACGCCGTCCGGGCTTTGGCGCTGCGGCGACGCTCTGGGACCTGCAAGCCGATCCCAGGCTCGGCGAAGCCATCAGCACCTATTGCACCCAGGTGGTGCCGGTGCTCGAGCTGAAATGGCCGATGCTGCGGCCGAACGCGCACACGTTCAACTTCGAGCGCGCCGACGCGATCCTGGATTTCGCCAGGGAGAACGATCTGACGATGCGCGGCCACGCGCTCGCCTGGTATCACGACATTCCGGACTGGGCCAAGCAGATCAAGGATTCCAAAGGCTCGAGCGCGCCTATGTCGACCACATCGGCACCGTCGTGTCCTATTACAAGGAAAAAGCTGACGTCGTGGGACGTCGTCAACGAGCCGATCCCGGACAATCCGAAGAAGATCACCGACCGGCGCGACACGTTCTGGACGCAGCATCTGGGCAACCGCTGGATTCCGCTGGCCTTCCGCACGGCGGCCGCGGCCGATCCCTTCGTCAAGCTCGCGATCAACGAATACGACATCGAGTCGGCGAAGGACTCGTTCATTGCCAAGCGCGCGGCGTACCGCAACCTGATCATGGACCTGCTCGACCAGGGCGTGCCGCTGCACGCCGTAGGCCTGCAATCGCATCTGCATGCCGAGCTCGAGATCGACACGCATGGGCTCGCCGAATTCGTCACCGAGTTGCGCTCCTGGGGCCTCGAGGTGCTCGTCACCGAGCTCGATGTCGACGACCAGAAGCTGACGGGCAATCCGGCAGAGCGCGACGCCATCGTCGCCAAGCGCGTCGACGATCTCCTGACAGCGATCTCGACCAGCGGCCCGGTGCGCTCGATCCTGACCTGGGGCTCTCGGATCGCTATAGCTGGATCAACGGCACCTTCGCCCGCGCGGACAAGCAGCCGAACCGCCCCTTGCCGCTCGACGGCGAGTTCAAGCCGAAGCCGTTCATGGACGTGATCAGCAAGTTCACGAGAGACGCCTGAGACGCGGCCTTAGCGCGTCTTCGCCGGCACTTCGAATTCGGCCGCATCACCCATATCTTCAGGAGACAGGCTCGGGCTGCGTCGATCCCGCGAGCTAAGGCGGAACACGTCGCGGTGTCGTCGACCGAGGTCGACGAATAGGACTGGATGCAGAGCGCGACCTGTTCGGGCGAGGCCGCGCGCATCATCGCTTCGATGGCGGGACGGTCGAGGGGCGTGTCGTCCCAATGCGAGACCGCAATGCTGTCTTCGGTGACCCGATGGGTGGCCAGATGCGCGGGCGACTTCGCGACGAAGTGTCCGTACATCAGATACTCCGAGAACTTCTTCTTCCGGCACAGCGCCAGAACCCAGTTCAAGCCCGTCGCCGCCTTGATGGCGTCGGTCATCGCGCGCGCGGTGTCCTTGTCCCAGACCAGCGCGTTGCCGACATAGTCATCGGCGGGGAACGAGCGTTCCTTGATACCGAGAAGCTGATCGACGGTGCGCAGCCACAGCCCATGCAGCGGATGGTCCGCGCCGATGTCCTTCGGGGTAACGAACAGCGGCGTCTTCTCGGCGCCGGCATATTGGCCAACGTCGAATTCGCGGAAGAACAGATTGTCCGAATCCAGGATGCAGACACGTTGCTCCGGCGCGTTGAGGACGCCGGCGATCTTGAGGATCTGCTGGATGTGCCAGCCATGCACCGGCGACGACAGCAGCGACAGCCAGACCCGGCGCTTGCTGAGGAACTGAAGCGCCGGCGGCAGCGCCCACAGCCATTTCGGCAGATAATTCGAGGCCGGAACGATGACGCGCTTGTCGGACGCGAACCGCTCGAACAGCGGTACGTCCTCATCGTTAACGAGAAC
The DNA here is from genome assembly GCF_017565645.3 of Bradyrhizobium barranii subsp. barranii. Lineage (NCBI taxonomy): Bacteria > Pseudomonadati > Pseudomonadota > Alphaproteobacteria > Hyphomicrobiales > Nitrobacteraceae > Bradyrhizobium > Bradyrhizobium barranii. The sequence goes on along the minus strand of NZ_CP086136.1, from coordinate 2,404,950 downwards.
ATAATGCCGCGTGTATCCCGAGAGCCAGGTGTCGATGCTCTCGCTGAGCAGCGAAAAGCGTTCGATATCCTTGGCGTAGCTGGCGGTCAGCAGGGCAACGGAATGCATGGAGCGCGCTCGAATGGCCATCGGGCCGCACTCATAGCCGCACCGCGAGATGCTGGAAACTCACAAACGGAATCAAGGTAAAACGAAACCAAGCATTAGCCATCCGACGGCAGCCCCTGCTCGATGGCGCGAAAACGCAGTGGCGCCAGCGCGGCGGCGCGCTGCCACCAGTCGGCGACGCGGTCGTCGAGTGCGGTCACACCGCGACCCTGGCCGGGGAAGATCCGGATCTGCTGCACCGCCTCGGCCTCGAACCCCCTGCCCTTGCGCGTGATCTTGAGGGCGGCGCCCTCGCGGTCGCGCTGCGTCAGCGGCGCCAGGAGACGGCCGCGCGGACGGAGCGACTGAAGCCAGAGCGGATGCGGGTGCGGGAAGCCGGCATGAACGATGATCACGTCGGCGGGCTCGCCGATCTCCTCGCATCCATCGCCATGCACGACCTCGACATTGCGATAGGGGCGAAGGTAATTCGCGGCACGCGCCGCAAGCCGCTCGTCGCATTCGATTGCATGCACCCTGCCCTTGGGCCCCACGATCTTCGACAACACCGCGGAAAAATAGCCAAGACCGCAGCCGATCTGGACCACGCGGTCCTTCTCCCCGACGTCGAGCAGATCGATGAAGTGCGCCCACAGGCTCGGCAGCCCGGTGTCGAGCTTGCGGCGCGCATCGATCGCGACCAGCACATTGTCGTAGAGATGAACGGGATCGGCATCCAGCGTCAGCCGGTAGCTGCGCGCCGCCTCGCTCTTGATGCGCCAGGGTCCCTTCGCCAGAAAATCCTCGCGCGGGATGGCGGCGAGCGCTTCGAGCAGGCGTGGCGAGGCGATCCGCTCTCGCTTCGCAATCAACTCGACGTAGCGCGCACGCGCGGCGGCAAGATCGCTCATTTCATCGCATCGGCCTGTTCAAGGACGGGCACGTCTCCGCCGAGCTCGCTGAGGAGCTGCATCGCCTGCTTCAGGTCCGGAGTATAAAAGCCCTCGCTGAACTTGCCGACGATCGGCAAAAGCAGAAGACTTGCGTGCTCGCGCTTGCCGGCTTGGTGCGACAGGCGCGCAAGGCTGACGGCGGTCCGAAGCTCCCATGATAGCGCGCCCTGCTTGCGCGCGGTCTCTAGCGACAGGGCGAACAGGTCCTCGGCCTCCTGCACCGATGCCGGATCACCGTCCGACATTGTGATCTCGCCCTGCAGGCGATAGACCTCGGCGAGATAGGAGTGATCGCCGGTCCGTCTCGCGGTCGCGAGCGCGCCGTCCAGCGCGCGCAAGGCGGCATCGCGCATCCCGACCTTGGCATAGGCTTCCGCAAGCAGGCAGCGGAACCAGCAGCCGGCGAGCCAGGAATCCATCGCCTCGTATTCGTCGAGGCCGAGGCGCATCTGGCTGAGACCTTCGTCGGCCTCGCCGAGCTGGGCCAGCGCCCAGCCGCGCAGGATCGCCGCCTGCTGCTTCCAGTGCAGGAAATTGTGCTCGGTGGCGATGATCATGGCGCGGTTGGCGTGGTCGCGCGTACCCTCGACGTCGCGCAAATGCTGGCACAGATAGGCGCCGAACACGAGCGCGAAGGCGAGCGTGAAGGGATGGCGGATCTTCTCGGCATTCGCGATCGCCTGCTCGCTGTGCTGGCGCGCCGCGTCGGGCCGGCCGAGGAACCATAGGAGATAGCCGAGATAGGACAGCGAAACGACGCCGGGATCGGTACCGTGCCGCTCCATCAGATCGGAGTGCAGATCGGGACTGTAGAGGTTGATGCAGCGGTGCAGATGGTGCTGGGAGGCGGCAAAACGGCCGCGATAGAGCATCGTCATCGCGATCGAGCGGTGCGCCTCGATCAGATAGCCGGTCTGCTGCGCCGGCTGCGTGCGCTCGTTCAGCCGTTCGCGCTTGGCGAACTTCAACAGCTCGACGCTCAGATCGTGCGCGCGGCTGAGATCGGCACGGATGAAATGGCAGACCCAGAGCCCGCGCGTGGCGGCGAAGGCCTTCTCGTCGTCGTCGAGCTGCTGACCGAGCTCGAGCGCGCGGATGTAGTTCTCCTCGACCTCCTGCACGGCGTAGCCTTTGGCGGCAATCAATGCGTTGCCGAGCGCGATGCGCAGCTCCAGCTCCATCTCGTCGGCGCCCTGCATGCGCGCATTGGCCTGCACGACGCTCAAGCCCCGGCGCAAATGCCCGATCGCCTCCAGATTGGCGCCGCTCTTGGCCGCCTGCTTGCCGGCCTTGAGCCAGAAGCTGGCGGCGCCCTCGCTCTGGCCGGATTCGGTGAGGTGATGGGCGAGCAGCTCCGGTTCGCGCTCGGTCTTCTCCGGATACATCTCGGCGAGCACCTGCGCGATCCGCGAATGCAGCTTGCGCCGCTCACTGTGCAGCAGGCTGTCGTGCGCGGCGTTCTGGATCATCACGTGCTTGAAGGAGTAGAGCGCGCCGGGCGGACGGCCGCGGCGCATGATCAACCCGGCCTCCTCCAGATGATTGAGCGCGGCCTCGATCTGCTCCGCCGGCGTGTTGGCGACCGCGTGCAGCGTCGCGTAGGAGAACTCGCGACCGATGGTGGCGCCGATCTGCGCGATGCGCTTGAACGGCCCCATCCGGTCCAGCCGCGCCATCAGCGAGTCGGTGAGGGTCGCCGGGATCGCGAGCTGCCGCCATGGGCCCGACAGCACGTAGCGCCCGTGCCGCTCGGTCAGGAGGTTGGATTCGAGAACGGTCTTGGTCAGCTCTTCCAGGAACAGCGGCACGCCGTCGGTCTTGACGATGATCTCCTCGACCACCTCCTTGGGAAGCTCGCGGCCCGCGACGCGCTCGACCAGCGTCGTGCGCAGCTGCCGGCTCAGGCGGTTCAGCACCAGCGTGGTGATGTGCGAATGCGCGTTCCAGCTCGGCTGGAATTCGGAGCGCGCGGTGATGATGACAAGGACCGGCTGGTTCTGCACCCGGGCGACGAGGAGGTCGATCACCTCGCGGGAGGTCGGGTCGATCCAGTGCAGATCCTCAAGCGCGATCACCAGCGGCATGTCGCGCGCAAGGCCGAGGAAATGATTGACCAGCGCCGCGACGGTCGCGTCCTTCTGCTGCTGCGGCGACAGGTCGAGCGGCGGATAGCGGTCTCCGGTCGGGATCGACAGCAGCGCGGCAAACAGCGGCGTGACCTGTTCGATGTCGCCATGGGCGGCCGCGATCGCGGTCTCCAGACCCGCCAGCGACGTCGCGGATGGATCCTCGCGGTCGAGGCCGAGCGAGAATTTGAGCTGCTCGGAGAACGGATAGAACGCCGTGGAGGTGTAATAGGGCGAGCACTGGAACGAGACGTGTCCATGGCGGTCGCCCGCGATCCGGTCGAAGATCTCCTGGATGATGCGCGACTTGCCGATGCCGGGCTCGCCGAACTTGACCACGACCTGGCCGTCGCCGTCCTTGACCTGCTGCCAGCGCCCCATCAGCAGCGCGATCTCCTCCTCGCGGTTGACGAGCGGCGTCAACCGCCCGCCCATGGCAGCGGCGAAGCGGGTCTCCGCCCGCGAGGCGCGCACCACGTGCCAGGCCTGCGTCTTCTCCGAGATGCCTTTCAGCGCATGGACGCCGAGATTGCGGTAGTCGAACTTGCCCTTCAGCAGCGACTGTGTCGAGGACGAGATCACGACGCCGTTGGGTGGCGCCAGACCTTGCAGGCGCGCGGCGAGATTGACGGTTTCTCCGACCGCGGAATCGCGCTCCTCGGTGCCTTGGCCAACGAGGTCGCCGACCACGACGAGACCGGTTGCGATCCCGATGCGGACGGCGGGGGCGTGGCTCAGCGCACCGCGCGGCTCGATCGCGCGCGCAGTCGACAGCACCCGCACGATCTCGAGCCCGGCGCGCACCGATCGCTCGGCATCGTCCTCATGCGCGGTCGGATAGCCGAAATAGACAAGAATACCGTCGCCGACGAAGCGCGCGGCAAACCCCTCGTAATGTTTCACCACCCGGACGCAGGTCTCGCGAAAGCTCGCGATCATGTCGCGCACGTCTTCCGGATCGAACTGCACCGACAGCGAGGTGGAATCCACCATGTCGCAGAACATGGTGGTGAGCTGACGCCGTTCGGCACCGACTTCCGCCCGGACTTGCGGGCGCGCCGCCGCATCGGGCTTCTCTGCGGTCTCAGCCTGGAATAGCGCCGACATCGCGCGCTGAAGCCGCTTGCGATCGCCGAGCGGCAATCCGAGCTCGACCAGGTCGGATTCCGTCAGGTCCCCCATCACATCGAGATCGAGGCGGTGCTGCGCGAAGAGATCGGTGTAATGTCCAAGACCGACGCCTTCGAGCCAGCGCTTCAACCCGCCTTCCGTCCCCGTAACAGGTTCATTCTCCAGCATGGTGATTCTGCCCGACCTTCACTCCGTCGAAGGGCTTTAGGCCCCTCAATCACAGATTTTGGGGCCCGAACTTCACCTCAGACTGGACGCGTTCCCTAAGTCTTGGGAAGAATAGCTCAATCAGATCAAAAGGGAATGGCATTGTCCCACATTGCATCCGTAGCGGGAGAGGATTCGGACAGCGCAGGCGCCGAAACCAGGACCTTTGCCGATATCGGCGGCCTTCTCGACTTTTATGCGCGCAAGACGCCGTCGGCACCGGCTCTCTTCGCGCCGGGCCGGCCGGCCCTCACCTACGGCAAGCTGGGTGAGTTGATCCAGCAACTGGTCCGCACCCTGCGGGGGCTCGGCATTGCCCCTGCCGACCGGATCGCCGTTGCGCTGCCGCGCGGCGCCGACAGCGCGCTGGCGCTGATCGCGGTCGCCTCGGCCGGCGCCTGTGTCCCGGTCAATCCCGATCTGACGGCCGACGAGTTGCAACGCTATTTCAGCGAATTGAAGCTGACCGCGCTCGTCACCCGGGCCGAGATGAATTCACCAAGTCGTGACGTTGCCAAGGCGCTCGATATCGCGGTGATCGATTACGTGCCGGGGCCGAACGACAATCTCGGCGGCTGCGCGTTCATCGGCCCGGCAGTCGGGCCGGCCAGCACGAGCGGCGCCTCGCGCGGCGACGATGACGCCTTCATCCTGTTGACGTCAGGCACGGCGGCGCGGCCGAAAATGGTGCCGCTGACGCAGCGCAATGTGTGCCTGTCCGCATACAATGCCGGCCGCGTGCTGTCGCTCGCAGCCCACGACCGCCTGCTCAACGCTCTGCCGCTGTTTCACGCCCATGGTCTGATCTCCGGCCTGCTGACGGCGCTGGCCGCGGGCTCCAGCGTGATCTGCACCAACGGTTTCGACGCATTGTCCTTCTTCGGCTGGATGCAGGAGCTGCGACCGACCTGGTACACGGCGGTGCCGACCATCCATCGCGCGCTGCTGACGGCGGCCGAGGCCGACCCGGACCGCGCCCGCTCGTCGTCGCTGCGCGTGATCCGCTCGGCCTCATCCTCGCTCGCGCCTGCGATCCTGAACGGGCTGGAGGCGATGTTCGGCGTTCCCGTGCTCGAGACCTACGGCATGACGGAAGCGGCCTCGCAGATCTCCGCCAATCCATTCGAGCTGCGCAAGGTCGGATCGGTCGGCCGCGCTGCGGGCCCCGAGATCGCGATCATGGACGGGGCGGGCCGCACGCTTGCGAGCGGCGAGCATGGTGAGATCATGCTGCGCGGGCCGAACATGAGCCGCGGCTATTATAATGACGAGGCGGCGACACGGGCCGCCTTCCGCAACGGCTGGTTCCGGACCGGCGACCTCGGTTATCTCGACGCCGACGGCTATCTCTTCATCGTCGGCCGCATCAAGGACGTCATCAACCGCGGCGGGCAGAAGATCTCGCCCCTGGAGGTCGAAGAGGTCCTGCTGAGCCATCCGGCGGTGCTGGAGGCCGGCGTGTTCGCCGTCCCGCACCAGAAGCTCGGCGAAAACGTCGCCGCCGTCGTGGTGCTGCGCCCGAATTCCGAAGCAACTCCGGACCAGCTTCGGCAGTTCGCGCGCAAACGTCTTGCGGCCTACAAGGTGCCGAGCCTGATCCGCGGCGTGGCCGCACTGCCGAAAGGCGCGAGCGGGAAGGTCAAGCGCAACGCGCTGGCCGATCTGATCGCAACCGCGGAGCATGGCGTCGAAGCGCAATTGCCGCGCAACGCGCTGGAGACCCAGCTCGCGGGGATCTGGGCCGGTCTGTTGGAGCTGCCGCAGGTCGGCATCGACCAGGATGTCTTTGCGCTCGGCGCGGACTCGCTCGCGGCGACGCAGATGCGCTCGCGCTTGCGCGAACGCTTCAATGTCGACTTCTCCTTCGAGGACATCTTCGATTGCGCCACGGTCTCAGCGCTTGCGGCCCGGATCGAGACCGCCACAACCCATCGCGAGACGATGGTGCCCGCATGGCGCCAGGCGGCGGCAGCCGACGCGCCGCTGTCGTTCCAGCAGCAGCGGATGTATGTGCTCTCGCGGCTCGATCCGACCCGCTACAATTACAACGTCGTCGAGGTCGCCGTTCTCAAGGGCCTGGTCGACGTCGCCGCGCTTTCTGCGAGCCTCGCCTCGATCTGCGCGCGCCACGAGGCGCTGCGCTCGGTCTTCATCGAACGCGAGGGCGAGCCGGCGCAGCGGGTGCTGCAATCACCTCCGCGGTTCGAGCGGATCAAGCTCAAGCCCTGCGCGGCGGACAAGCAGGGCGCAATCATCCGGCGCGAGGCGCTCGAGCTCGCGCAATATCCCTTCGACCTGGCGCACGAGCCGCCGCTCAAGGTTACCCTGCTGTCGTTCGACAAATCCAGCCACGCGCTGGTGGTCAACGTCCATCATCTCGTCACCGACGGCTGGTCGCAACGGCTGTTCTGGGAGGAGCTTGCCGCCCATTATTCCGCTGCACGCAAGGCAAGCGCGGTGACGTTGCCCTCGCCCGCCTTCCAGTATCGTGACTTTGCGCTATGGCAGCAGAGCTGGGCTCAGGCGCCGGCGGCGAAGGAGCAGCTCGATTACTGGCGGACCCAGCTCGACGGTGTCACCACACTGCCGCTGCGGACCGACCGGCCACGCCCGGAGGTCTGGAGCGGTCACGGCGCCCGTCACTATCTCGAATTCTCCAAGGCACTGTCGGCCGATCTGCGCGCGCTCAGCCAGGACCAGGGCGTCACGCCTTTCATGACGCTGCTCGCGGCTTTCCAGTGCCTGTTGTTCCGCCACACCGGACACGAGGATGTCGCGACGGGATCGCTGATCGCCAACCGCAACCAGATCGAGAGCGAGCGATTGATCGGGCTGTTCGCCAACACCCTGATCCTGCGCAACGATTTCGGCGGCGATCCCGGCTTTGGCGAGATGTTGCGGCGGGTGCGGCAGGTCACGCTGGATGCCTACCGCAACCAGGACCTCCCGATCGAGGAAGTGCTGCGCGCGCTGCAGATCGCGCGCCGGAGCGACGGCAACCCGCTGTTCCGGATCATGTTCATTCTCCAGAACGCCTCGATCGAGGCGGCGCGTTTCCCCGGCCTGTCGACGCGGCGGCTGGAGGTCGACCCGAAAGTCGCGCGCTTCGACATCACGCTCGAACTGGTCGAGGCCGACGGCCGCTTCACGGGCTTCTTCGAATACGCCACCGATCTGTTCGACGCGGCGACCATCGAAGGCATGGCCGCTCAGTTCAAGACCCTGCTCAAGGCCGTGATCGCCAATCCGGAGCAGCGCATCTCGCGCCTGCCGCTCCTGACGGAGGCCGAACGCCGGCAGTTGCTGGCGAAAGGCCAGGGCGTGGTGGCCAATTTCACCGCGCGCGGCAATCTTTGCGAACGCCTCGAGCGCCAGGCGAAGAAGACACCGAACGCGATCGCCGTCTCCGACGGCCGCACCTCCCTGACTTATCGCGAGCTCGCCCGCCGCAGCCAGGCAGCGGCGCGCTGGCTCGCGCGCGAAGGTGTCGGCGCCGAGAGCGTTGTCGCCTTGCTTGCGGATCGCGGGCCCGACCTCCTCGCCGCGATGATCGCCGCGCAGCGCGTGGGCGCAGCCTTCCTCAATCTCGATCCCGACCAGCCGCCGGCGCGGCTTGCGACCATCCTCGGATCGAGCTGCGCCCGCATGCTGCTGACAGGGCGCGCCCAGTCGGCCATGGTCGAGGCGCTGCTCGAACCGCTGGTCGAGCGCATTCATGTCGCCGAGCTCGAGGACGCGATCGCACCCGGATCGACCAGGCCTGCCCGCGCCGCGCGGCGCGCAGCCGTGAGCCTCGCCTATCTCATCTACACATCCGGCTCCTCCGGCGCGCCAAAGGGCGTCATGATCGAGCAGCGCGGGCTGTCGAACCATCTGGCGTCGCTCATTTCCGAGCTCGGCATTACGGCCAGCGACGTGATCGCCCAGACTGCGCCGCAGAGCTTTGTCATCTCGGTCTGGCAGTTCCTTGCCGGTCCCATGGTCGGCGCGCGCGTCCATGTCTGCGCCAACGCAATCGTGCAGGACCCGATCCTGCTCGCGCGGGAGATCGAGCGCGAAGGCATCAGCGTGCTCGAGATCGTCCCGTCGCTGCTGCGGGTGATCCTCGACCGCATGGACGACGCACAGGTCCAGCGCGCCTTTGAGGGATTGCGGCTCCTGATCTCGACCGGCGAGCCGCTGCCGGTCGATCTCTGCCGCGCCTGGTTCGCCCGCTGCCCGAAGGTGCCGCTGATCAACGCCTATGGCGCGTCGGAATGTTCCGACGACGTCTCGCTGCATCGCCTGACCAAAGCGCCGGCGGCGGCGACGAGCAACGTCCCGGTCGGCGCGCCGCTGCCCAACACCCAGCTCCATGTGCTCGATCAAAACCTCCAGCCGCTGCCGGTCGGCGTGACCGGCGAGCTCTGCATCGGCGGCGCCGGTGTCGGCCGCGGCTACATCAACGATCCCGCGCAGAGCCGGCAGCGCTTCCTCCCCAATCCGTTCTCGCGCCAGGAAGGCGCGCGGCTGTACCGGACCGGCGACCTCGCACGCCGTCGCGCCGACGGCACCATCGAATGCCTCGGCCGCGCCGACCATCAGGTCAAGGTCCGGGGCTACCGTATCGAGCTCAAGGAGATCGAGAACGCGCTTGCCGACCATCCTGCGGTGCGCGCCGGCATCGTCGAGCCGCGCCGCGAGGCGAGCGGCGATGTCAGGCTGATCGCCCATATCGTCGCAAGGGCCGGCAGCCAGAGCAGCGCCAGCGAGCTGCGCGACTTCCTGAAGAGCCGGTTGCCGGGCCATGCCATCCCGTCCGCATTCCTGTTCCTGGACCAGATGCCGCTCAATGCCCATGGCAAGATCGACCGGTCGGCGCTGCTGGCGCCCGCGCAGCAGGACGTCTCCGGACCGGACGCCGCCGTGCCGGCGCGGCACTTCACCGAAAAGGTGCTCTCGGACATCTGGGTCGACCTGCTGAAGGTCGAGAGCCTCGGCGTGACCGATAATTTCTTCGATCTCGGCGGCCATTCGCTGCTGGCGGGCCAGGCGATGGCGCGCGTCGCCCGTGCGCTCGGCGTGTCGCTGCCGATCAAGACCATCTTCGAGGCTCCGACGATCGAAGAACTCGCCCGGCGGGTTGACGAGGCAGTGGCAGCAAAGCCGCGCAAGGCGGCAACAGGCATGCTGCGGCCTGCTGAAGGCGGGATCCCAACGCTCTCGATCGCACAGGACCAGATGATGCGGATCGAGCAGAACCTGCCGGGCCTGCCGTTGTTCAACCTGCCCTTTGCCTTCCGCCTCCAGGGCCCGCTCGATCCGACTACCCTCGCGCAGGCGTTCGGCGACATCGTGCGCCGCCACGAATCGCTGCGGACCGGATTCGGCCGGAGCGGCGAAGAGCCCGTCAGTCGCATCGCCACACCCGGCGAGCTCGGACCGGCCCTCACGATCGAGGTCATCGGCGACGGACGTCCCCACGACAACAAGCGGCGCAAAGCCCTCGAACTCAGGAAGATCGATCTCCTGATCGAGCAGGAGACCTACGCCCCGTTCGACACCGCGCGGCCGCCGTTGTTGCGGGCGCGGCTGTTGCGGCTCCATGCCGACGATCATGTGCTGCTGCTGACGCTGCACCATGCCATTGCCGACGGCTGGTCGATCGGCGTGCTGTTCGAGGAGCTGTCCAACCGCTATACGGCGCTGACCGGACGTCCGTCCGTGCCGCTGCCGAAATTGCCGCTCGCCTTTTCGGACGTCGCCCGCTGGCAGCGCTGGTGGTGCGGCACCGACGCCGCACGCCGCCAGGCCGCCGACTGGACGGAGAATCTGCGCGGCGCGACCCCCGTCTTCGACGGTGACGCAAGCCCCGGCGCGTCCGCCGGGCATCACCCCGTCAGCCTCGAGCGCGAGCTGATCGGCCGGCTCACGGCGTTCGCCGGCCGGCATAACAGCACGCTGTTCATGTGCCTTCTCACCGGCCTGAAAGCCCTGCTGCTGGCGCAGAGCGGCCGCAACGACATTTCGGTCGCCACCGCCATGGCCAATCGCGCCCAGCCGGATACCGACCGGGTCGTCGGTCCGTTCGAGAACACGGTGATCGTCCGTACCCGAATCACGCCGGAGCTGTCGTTCGCGCAAGCCCTGGCCCGGGTGCGCCAGAGCGTGCTCGACGCGCATGCGCGCCAGGAGCTGCCGTTCAACATTCTGGCCGACCATCTGGAGCAGGAGGGGATAGATCCGGCCTCGCTGCTCCAGGTCTATTTCACCCTGCAAAATCCGCTGCGCCAGCCGCTCGATCTGGCTGACGTCACGATCGAATCGATCGGCAACGTCGCGCGCGAAGGCCAGCCGGTGCTGCCGATCGACCAGACCTGGCTGTCGCTGATGCTCAAGGAACGCCCCACCGGAATCACCGGCTCATGCAATTACAAGGGCGAGCTGCTCGATGGCCGCAGGGTCGGTGAGTGGATGGCGCATCTCGTCGCGCTGCTGGATGCGGCCGTCGCCCACCCCAACACGCCGCTCGGCCGATTACTCGCTCGCAGGGCGGCATGACCGGCTGTACGGGACGGGAGAACACAAGTTCACTCGCCAAAGCTGTGCATGACCAAGTTGCATCTTGATTATTTGGCGCCAGCGCGCAAGATTATTCCCTCGATTTGATTTGGACGATTATTTTCAACCGGGGGAGTATGTTATGGGTTTCATCAAATTTACCAAAGGTACCTCGTTGAGCGACAAGGACCGCAAGGCCCTGCAAAAGCTGCTGGGCGCCGAGAAGAAGAAGCTCCAGTCCGCGCTCAAGGATGTCGACGCCAGCCTTTCGATGCTGGGCGGAGCGAAGAAAGCCAAGAAGAAGAAGTAAGGATCGTCGGCCGGGACGCCGCACGAATCCTCAGGCTTCCCTTTCCGGATATGGGCCGCTCGCTCATCGAGTTGGGGTCTCGCACAAGCTTGCGCCTGTAAACCGGCCTGCAAATCGACAAGAAATTGCCCGGGTGGACCGTTAGAAGCGGTCCGCTCAGTTGATTCTTGCTCAGTTGATTCTTCCGTCAGGGCCGGAGACTTGGCCTCCGCCTGACGCCATGGGCCTTATTGATGGCAGACGACAGAATTGAACTGTTTGTCGGACTGATCGAGACCATTGACGCTCCGGGCGCAGTCGATGCGTGCCGACGCCTGCTTTCGGTCGACGAACGGATCCGCGCCGACCGCTTCATGTTCGAGCGGCATCGGCGGCAATATATCTTCGCGCACGCGATGCTGCGCCTGGCGCTGTCGCAGGCCGCACCGAACGTCGCACCCACCGATTGGTCCTTCGGGGCCGGTCGCTACGGGCGGCCGTTTGTTGCGGCGCCCGCGACCTCGACCGCGCTGCATTTCAGCCTGTCCCATGCCGATGGCTGCGTTGCCTGCGTCGTGTCCGGCCACGAGACCGTCGGCGTCGACGTCGAAACCGTGTCGCGGCGTGTCGCGCCACTGTCCACCGCGCTTCGCTTCTTTGCGCCGGAGGAGGTCGAAACGTTGCGCGGACTGCCGGAGCCCGCCGCGATCGAGCGCTTTTTCGACTATTGGACGCTCAAGGAGGCCTATCTGAAGGCAAGGGGCTTTGGGCTCAATCTGCCGCTCGACGCTTTCGCGATGCAGGTGTCCCGCGAGGCCATCGAGATCAGCTTCAAGCCCGATATCGCCGATGATCCGCATGCATGGCGCTTCTCGCTGTGCTCGCCGTCGCCCTCGCATCGCCTCGCGATCGCCGACGGCTCCCGCGCGCACGGCGGCCTTCCCATCACCCGCAATTCCTGGCCGTTCCAGGAAGCGGCTGAATGACGCCCCCGCGGCTGCGCGTCTTTCCCGCGATCTCGCGCAACCGCGATCCCAAGAAATATGTCGGCGAGCTGATGCGGGTGGCACAGTTCGCCGACCGCAACGGCTTCGAAGGCATCCTGCTGTTCGAAGGCAACGACGTGTTCGTCGAGCCCTGGGCGATGGCCCAGCACATCATGGGTGAGACCACGCGAAGCTCGCCGCTGATCGCGGTCAATCCGGTCTACATGCACCCGTTCGCCGCGGCAAAGTTCGTCTCGTCCTTTGCGCAGCTCCACGGCCGCAAGGTCTATCTCAACATGATCACGGGGACCGCGGTCAGCGACCTGCAGGGGCTGGGCGACGAGCAGTCGCATGCGGACCGCTACGTCCGGCTCGGCGAATTCGTCGCGCTGATGCGCCAATTGCTGGAAAGCCCCCGCCCGGTGAATGTCGAGGGCCGGTTCTACCGCGCAAGCAATCTGCAACTTCGCCCGCGCCTGCCGGCGGAGCTGATGCCGGAATTCCTGGTCGCGGGCCAGTCGGAGGCGGCGCAGCGCGTGGCGAAGGAGACCGGCTGCATCAAGATGCAGATGCTGCCGCCCGATCTCGATCGCGGCCTCGATGCACCCGGAATGAACTTTGGCATCTTCGCCCGCGAGGGACGCGACGAGGCACGGCAAGCCGCGAAGGCACGCTTCCGCGACAATCCCGATGATCGCGAGCTGCTCGCGCTCACCGTGGAGAACAGCGATTCCGTGTGGAAGCGGCGGCTCTATGACGGCCAGAGCGGCGAGCTCGCCGACAATGGCTACTGGCTGCTGCCGTACCTCACCTTCCAGGCCGACTGCCCCTATCTCGTCGGCAGCTACACCGAGGTCGGTGCAAAGCTGAAGGATTTTGCGGCGAAGGGCCTGACCACGATCATGCTCGACATGGTCGCCGACGAGGCCGAGATGCAGCACGTCCGCAAGGCGCTCGCGGCGAGCGGGATGTTCTAGGACGTCACGCCGAGCGGACTGAGCCGTGCCAACGGCTCAGAACCTTCCGGCCGTCGCAAAAGCTGCATGACATGCCGCTTCAGGCGTACGAACTCGGGTTCGGTCACGAGATCGTGGCTGCGTGGCCGCGCGAAAGGCAGCACGACATCCTCGATCACCCGGCCGGGTCTTGCGCTCATCACGACGATACGATCCGCGAGGAACAATGCCTCGTCGATGTCGTGGGTGACGAAGACGGTTGTGGTCGGGATCTTGCTCCAGATGTCGAGCAGGACCTCCTGCATCATGCCGCGCGTCTGCGCGTCGAGCGCGCTGAAGGGCTCGTCCATCAGCAGCACCCGCGGCTAGTTGATCAGGACCCTCGCAATTTCCACGCGCTGCTGCATACCGCCCGACAATTGCGCCGAATAGAACGCCTCGAAGCCGGAGAGGCCGACCAGCTTCAGGATCGCGTCGGCGGCACGGTCGCGCTCCCTCCTCCCGAGACCCCGCATCTTCGGGCCGAAGGCGACATTGTCACGCACCCGCTTCCAGGGAAACAGCGTGTGCTGCTGAAACACCATACCCCGGTCCGGGCTCGGGCTCTGGACCTGCTGGCCGTCGACCGTGAGACGGCCAGCCGTGATCGGCAAATGCCCGGCCAGCGCGCCGAGCAGCGTGGATTTGCCACAGCCGGAGGGACCGAGGACGCAGACGAGCTCGCCCGGCGCAATCGCGACATCGAGACCGCTGACCGCTTCGAATGCATCGCCGCCCGATCCGAGTGAAATCGAGACATCGGCGAAGTCGATCCGACCGACGCTCTTCGTGCCGATATCCGCGACCCGGATGTTCATCGCGCCACCCTCGGGCTACGCCAGGGCATCAGAAGCCGCCCGGCCGTCGTCAGCAGCCAGCTCGAACCCATGCCGAGCAGGCCGATGATCAGCATGCCGACGATGATGTCGGCGTAGTTCTGGAGCGTGTAGGCTTCCCAAGTGTAATAGCCGATACCGAACTGGCCCGAGATCATCTCCGCGGTGACGAGGCAGAACCATGAGGTGCCCATGCCGATCGCAAGCCCCGTGACGATGCTGGGCGCGGCATCCGGCAGCACGACTTCCCTCAGGATCGCCAACTCCCCCGCGCCGAGGCTGCGGGCGGAAGCAACCAGCCGGCGGTCGACATTGGCGGCACCGTGGACGGTGTTCAGCACGATCGGAAACAAGGCACCGATGAAGGTGATGTAGATCATCGAGAGTTCGGACGACGGAAAGATCAGGATCGACAGCGGTATCCACGCCACCGCCGGTATCGGGCGCAGCAATTCCAGGGGCGGCAGCAAAAGGTCGCTCGCGGCGCGTGACCGGCCGATGGCAAAACCAAGGATCACGCCGATCACCACCGCCGCACCGTAGCCCGCGAACACGCGCCAGAGGCTACTGGTGATATGTGCCGTCAATTTCGGCGAACGAAACAGGGCGAGCGCAGATTGAACGACCTCGACCGGCGGCGGCACGTTGCGGAAGGTCACGATCCCCAGATTGAGATGCGTTGTCGAAGCGACCTGCCACAGGGCAATGCAGGCCATGATCGAAAGGCCGCGGACCATCCAGCGGATGCCCGCAGGCCGCGCCTTGATAGCGGTGGCCATCGCCTCACCGGCTCGCGACGAGGGACTCGCGCGCGGCCGCGAAGTCGAGCACCGCGCCCCCGTTTGTCTTCGACCAGCCCTCGGCCGCCTGCTTGAGCAGGAACGCGCTCAGCTCGCCCTTGGACGACCGCACGAACCAGGCCTGGTTTGCGAACAGCTTGATGCCGCTTTCACGATCCTGCGCATAGACGACGCGGATGGTCTTGCCGTCCTTCTCGAGGCCGGCGAGCGCCTTCAGCGCGTTCTCGGGCGAGGCATAGTGACGTACATGAGCCTCGTCTTTGACCCAGATCTGTGCGACGCGGCTGAAGTCGCTGATCTCGGCGCCCGTTGCGGCGTCCTTGGCGCGAAGCGGAAGCTGCGCATAGTTCTTCAGTTCGGAGTCGTAATCGCGGCCCGCCTGCGCCGCCGCGATACGGATGAACTTGTCGGTGACGAACTGGTTGATGTCGAGATCGCTGTCCGCGCGCTTGAGCAGCTTCAGCGTCTTGATCGAGGTTGCGACCGCCTGGCGGTACTCCGGCTTCCAGGTCACATCGCGGGTCTGGAGACCGAGCGGTCCGTGAAAGAGGTAGTCGACCTCCGCCTCGATGCCGGTCACCTTCGCGATCAGCTCGCTGTACTTCTCCGGCTCTTCCGCGATCAGGCGATCCGCTTCCAGCGCTGCGCGCAGATAGGCGACGACGATCTCGGGATATTTCTCGGCATAATCGGCATCGACCAGCCCGCCGTGGAATGTCGGGGCATTGGCCTGCGCGCCGTCAAAGATCTTGCGCGCGAAGCCGCGCCACGGGAACAGTTCGGCGAACGGAACGAAGTCGGCATGCGCCTCGATCTTGCCAGCCTGCAAGGCCGGCCCCGCAACCTCCGGCGCCTGCGTGATGATGTTGACATCGGTCTCGGGATTCCAGCCCTTCGCCTCGATCGCGCGGAGCAGCATGCCGTGCGAGGTCGAGGCGAAGGGAACCGAGATGGTCTTGCCTTTGAGCTCATCGAGCGATTGCACCGGTGAGTTCGACGGCACCACGATGCCGTTGCCACTGCCCTTGGTGCTGCCGGAAAGCACGCTGATGAAGAGGCTGCGGCGGCCAGCCTTCTGGAACGCCACGCCGTTCAGCGAGCCCGGAAAGTCAGCCATCGCGCCGAAATCGAGCTTGCCTGCGACCATCTCGTTGGTGAGCGGCGCGCCGCTCGTAAAATTCTTCCACTGGATGTCGTAGGTGACATCCTTGTACTTGCCGTCATGGGGCAGAAATTTCTCAAGCAGCTTGAGCTCGCGAATGAGCAGTCCGCCGGTCGCGCAATTGATCGTCGTGTCCTGCGTCCCAACTGCCACACGGATCGTCTCCGCCTGGGCCGGCGCGAACATCGCAACAGTGATGGCCACAATGGCCACACTGATTCTCAAAGAGCCGAATTCGATCATCGAACTGTCCTCGGGAAGGCCGGGCGCGTGCCGGCGACAACGCTGGCCGGCACTATCGAAGGCGCGGCGCAACGCTTGAAGCAATTACTTGCATCGCTGTCGCAGGACGTTCGCGTCACGATTCCGTCGCGCAACGACGCAAAGGATTTTCTCAGGACGGAGCCATGGACAGAGGAATCGTTTCGCGGCCGGTCGCCGCACACATCAAGCTTTGCTATGTGATTTGGAACGATCGCAAAGAGATGGACATCGCACCACCGCCGCACTTACCTATTCGCAAGCCCCTGGAGAGCTGACGGATTGCGATGACCATACTCAAGGAAGCTGCCGCGACCGAGCCTGCCGCTTTTGGCGACCGGCCTCATGCAGGCGTTCCGTTCGACTGGACCGACCACAAGAAGACGCGGCGGGTCCGCAGCACACGTGCAAGGCCCGCAAGCTCGGCTCTGTTCATGAGCGAGACCATCGACGGGCTGAATGCCGGCGCGCATTTCCTCGACCGCTTGTCCGCGTCGGAGCAGGCGCGCGTGCACGCGGCCGGCCGCATCATCTCGGTGCCGCAGGGCGAAATGGTATTCAGCCAAGGCGATGGCCACGACGGCATCTTCATCATCCGCCGCGGACAGGTGCGGGTCTATTACACCGCGCCGTCGGGCCGCGAGATCACGCTCGCCTATTGGACGCCGGGACATTTCATCGGAGGCCCCGAGATATCCGGCGGTGGCATTCACATGTGGTCGGGCATCGCCATCGAGGCCTGCGAGATCGCCGCACTCTCCGGCCCCGCGCTCGAGAAGCTGTTGACCGGCATGCCGAGCTTCGCGCTGGCGCTGATCGACGGCCTCATCGCCAAGGGCAAATGCTACTCCTCGATGGCACAGATCCTCGGCACGCGCTCGGTGATCGAGCGGCTGGCGCAATTCCTGCTCACGCTGTCGGAATTGCATGGCACGGCCGACGGCGACACCATCGTCATCAACCGTAAGATCACCCATGACCAGATCGCAGCCATGGTGGGCTCGACCCGGCAATGGGTGACGATGATGCTGAAGCGTTTCCAGAACCGCCGCATCATCGCCATCGACGGCAGCACCATCCAGATCAGGCGGATCGACCTGCTGGAGCAGATTTTGTTCAGGGATTAGGCGCGGCGGGTTGTCTCCGCGCGCACGGTGACAGTCGAACTCGCGGAGAGTCCCCCTCACCCGGAATTTGCTTACGCAAATTCCGACCTCTCCCCGCAAGCGGGGAGAGGTAAACTTCACCGCGCCTCTTCAAACCCGGCCAGCACCGAGGTCAGGTTCGCGCCCAGAATATCCGAGAGATAGCCGCCCTCCTGCACGAACACGGTCGGCAGGCCCAGCTTCGCGATCGCCTGGCCGATGCGGCGGAAGCCCGGCGTGGTGACGGCGAGGCCCTTCAGTGGATCGTGCTCCGAGGCGTCGAGGCCGAGTGCGATGACAAGGGCGCCAGGTGCAAAGGATTCGATCGCCTTGCGCGCGACGTCCATCGCCTGGATATAGCCGTCGTCGCCGGTGCCGATGGCCAGGGGGATGTTGAGATTGGCGCCGAGGCCGGGTCCTTCGCCGCGCTCATGCGCGTAGCCCCACACATAGGGATAGTACGCGATGGGGTCGGCGTGGATCGACACCGTGTAGACGTCAGGGCGTGCGTAGAAGATTCCTTGCGTGCCGTTGCCGTGATGGACGTCGACGTCCAGGATCACGACGCGTTCATGCTTGAGCCGCAGATGTGCGGCCGCGATCGCGCTGTTGTTGAGGAAACAGAAACCGCCGGCCATGTCGCGGTAGGCGTGATGACCGGGCGGGCGGCAGAGTGCATAGGTCGCATCCTCGCCGTCCATCACCATCTGCGCTGCCGTGACCGCAACGTCGGTGGCGGCGCAGGCCGCGGCCCAGGTGCCGGGACCGATCGGCGCTGCGGTGTCGGCGGTGTGCCAGCCAAGCTTGCCGACGATGTGGGTCGGATAGGTCGCCGCATGGCGCACGGGATGGATGTTGCCGATCATCTCCGGGCCGGAATCGCCGAGCGCGGTCCAGGCGTCCCAGGCTTCGCTGAGGAACGACAGATATTCCGGGCTGTGAATCCGCGCACGCGGCCCCTGTCCGAATGTCGTCGGTTCGACCAGCTGATGCTTGCCGTCCTTCAACCCCTTGAGCAGGCGATCGGCGCGCTCTGGCTGTTCCGTAGTGCGCTTGACGACACCGCGAACCAGGAAGAATTGCGGATCGTGGCTGCGATGCAGTTCGGTATGGACGGCTTTCACTCAAACACTCCGTGGTCGCGTTGACGGTGCCCACAGATGTCTAAATGCCTGCGGCGGCCAGATGCAAGCAAGAAGAATGCCGCAGCTTTGGTGCTGCTCTGCGCCAAGGGCAGACCGCCCGTGACGCTCAGCAGCGCCCGCGCTGGACGCAGTGCTCGCGGCCCTGCTGGTCGGTGCGGAAGGACTCGACGAAGCCGCCCTGACGCTGGGTGACGAAGACGGTCTTGCCGTCGCTGCCGCCGAAGGCGAGATTGGTCGGCTCCTTGCCCTTCAGCGCGATCTCGCGTTCGACTGCACCATTGGGCTTCATCAGCGCGATGGTGCCCTTGAGGATGCGCGCGACATAGAGACGGCCGGCGACGTCGGTGCGCAGCCCGTCGACGGTGTCGGGCTGAAAGGCTTTGACGAGTTTTGCGCCGGTGAGTTCGTTGCCGCGGACGGTGTAGGACCAGATTTCGCCGCTGCTGGATTCCCCGACATAGAGCGTCTTGCCGTCAGGGCCGAGGTCGATGCCGTTGGTGGTGCCCATCGCGCGCGGCGCCGACATCACCTGCCCCTGCACCGTGCCGTCCGCAGATTTGGCGATACGCCAGATGTGGCCTTCCCTGCCCTTCCAATTCGGATCGCTCGCATAGATCGTGCCGTCGCGCGCGACCGTGATGTCGTTGGGCTGGTTCATCTCGTCGGAATGAAACCAGACCACGGGCTCGCTCGCGCCCTTCGGGATCGCGAAGATGTTGTGCTTCTTGTAGTCGGCAATGAACATGGTGCCGTCACGCGCAAAGCGGATGGCGTTGCCGACGCTGCCCGCGGGCAGTGCCGTGAATTGCTCCGAAGCGGCGCCGCCCACCGGCAGCTTGCCGATGGTGCCGGGCTTGCCAAAGTTGACCACGAAGAGATTGCCGTCGAGATCGGCCGCCGGCCCTTCGATGCCGAAGGTGTATTCGCCCGGCGGCGTCACCTGCACGCTTTCGAACAGCTTTGTTTCCGCATGGGCCGGCGATGCCGCGATGACGAGAAGGACGCTACTGCACAGGCACCAGAAATTCCTGCCGGATGTAATAGCCATCGTCGTCGCTGCACTCGCCATTCAGATAGGGATCGGCAGGCCGGAAGAATCGGCTGAAGCCGGGTTTGTCTACAGCGCTCCTTTGTGTCACGACAACGACCTTGGCGGCCGGTATTTCGCCGCATTCCTTGTTGGTCTTGCCAAAGAACTTGCGCTGCGGCGGGCCGGACTTGATCCGCATCCGCGTGCCCGGAACCATTTTCGCAACCAGCAGGTCTGCGGTATCGAGCACGCGCGTGTAACCAGGTTCGGTCCTGGGCAGGCTTTCGCCGCCCGGCGGCATCAGCTTCTCGGCGCCGACGCCGCGCAGCCGCGTGCGCAGCTTGCCGGAGCCTGGATCGCCTGGATAGATCCAGCCGTCCTGCGACAGCATGAAGCGCAGCACCGTCGCGTCCTTTTCCGCATCCGATTGCCCTGCCTTCAGGCCGAAATCCGAGTGGCAGCCGACGCAGTGCTTTTCGACGAGCCCCTTACGCAGCGTGGTGAGCCGGATGCTGTTCTGCGCGTCTTTTGCGACGAAGGCGGCAAGCTGATCGATCAGCTCCTGGCTGCGCATGTCGCAAGGCAACGGCGGCGGATCGCCAGCAGCGCGATCGATGCGGATTACCGTCTGGTTCTTGTCCTCGACCAGCCAGATTGCGCCGTCCTCCGCGACCGTCATGCCGACGGGCGCTCCTTGCGGCCGCGCGCCGTTGACGCGGTGCCAGCCTGCGATCAGTTCGTCGAATGGCGCGGCGGCGACGTCGCCGGCGTCGGTCTGAAAGCTGTGGGTCGGATCTGCCGCGCAACTGACGTGGTAGCGCACCGGCGCCGGGGCGGGCTTCGGGAAGCCATGGTCGTCGACGTCATAGACGAGGACGCGGCTGCCGGTCGGACGATAGCCGTGCAGGCCGACCAGCAGCTTGCCTTCCAGCTCCGGGAATTTCGCGCCGTGATAATAGAGCATCGCGAGCGGCGCGCCGTGCGGCGGCATCAGCGAGAACGGTGCCTTGTAGAGCGCATTGGCCGTGCAGAGCGACTTGTAGACCCCGGATTGCAGCACGAGCTTGAATTCGGGGCTCGGCGTCGACAGGTCGTAGCAATAGGGCCAGCCATAATGCCTGCCCTGCTCGATCGCGTTGATCTCCTCGTTCGGCTTGAAGATGTCGGGCAGGTCGCGGCCGTTCTCGCCCTGCAGGAAGGCATAGCCGGCATCGGGAAAATTCGGATGCAGCGCCAGCGCCATCGAGTTGCGCAGGCCGCGCGCATAGACGGTGTGCGGCGGGTCGGGATCGGCCGGCTTCAGCGCCGGGAAGATGCCGCCTGCGGGCGGTGTGAATAGCCAGATCGAGGCCATCGCGGACGCGCCCTCGGCCGCCGCGCATGGCCTTGTGATCGGCGCCGACGTGATGCAGCCGTCGCTATGCGAGCCGACATTGACGAACAGCCGCCCGTTCCTGTCAAAGACGAACTGCTTGAGCGGATGGGCACTCTCGTCGAGCCTGGTGCCGTCAGGCAATGTGATCCGGCGGCCGGGCATGTGCCGGATGATGGTCTCGACCGTGCTGCGGGGATTGTCGGCGAGCGGATCGAACCGGAAGATCGTCTCCGCGGTCGAGGCGTACAACTTCTTGTCCGGGCCAATCACGAGGCCGAACGGATATTCGATTGCGGTCAGCAGCTCCTTGAACCGCTGCCCCTGCGGCGCATGCGGATCGAGCAGCAGCAGCCGTCCATCGGTGTGGCCCCAGCCGCCCATGTCGGCGACCACGAACAGGTCACGGCCCGGCACCTGGATGATCGAGCGCGGAAATTTCAGGCGATCCTCTTCGCTGGCGACGAGACCGGCGCAGAATCCCGCCTTCATGTCGATCTGGATTCTGGGAAAGGCGAGATCGCCGCTGCCACAGGTTTCCGTGCCGATCGCGTAGCCGCTGTTCCTCACCGGCTCGGAGGAGGCTCCCGGGGCAAGACCGAACAGCGCTCCGGCGACGATCGCAGCAAACAAGCTTCGGCATTCATGCCAGAATGTGAGCTGGTTCACGGCGGTCCCCCGGACTTTCGGTCCAAAGTTGTTCCATGCCATGGGAACGCCGTCCAGTTGATCATCACCCCCCTGTGATCAAACCCGCTCGGGCCTTCGCAGCGACCAATCTCCGTAGATTCCCTTACCGGGCTCGCCCCGAATGTTTCGCAAAGGCCTCGGGTGGTATCGATTTGCCATCCCAGTCGCTCCCGACAGGAGACGCATATGGTCCAGGTCTATTTTCACTGCTCCAACACCGAAGGCACGCTGATCGATCGCAGCGGTACCGCGGTGGCCAGCCTGACCGAGGCGCGTGACCGTGCGGCCCAGATCATGCACTCGATGATCTACACCCCGGGTGCCGAAGACTGGCGCGACTGGGTGATCCATGTCAGCGGCTCCGACGGCGAGGAGATCTTCGACCTTCCCTTCACCGCCATGCTCGGCAAGCCGCATTGAGGTGATGCCGTGCTGTTCGCTTCATTAACCCTGCTCTGCCAGCCCCTCAACTTCGTCGCCACCAAGTGGCAGAAGCTGGTGCGGATCGCAGGCAACCCCTACCGCCCCGAGCTTCACTACATGCGCGGGCCTGGCCCGAAATGGCACGCCAAATATCAGGCCAGCCGGCTGGATCGCAGGCTCTGAGCGCAGTCCGCGGCTGCTCCTCTACTTCCCCGTAAACTTCGCCTTGCGCTTCTCGACGAAGGCGGTGCGGCCTTCGATGGCGTCGGCGCTCTTGCGGATCGTGGCCTGAATCTCGATCTCGCGGCGGAACTGTGCCTCGTAAGCCGCATGCTCGCTCTCCTCGACAAGCGCGCGCGTTGCGACCAAAGCGCGCGTCGGGCCGTCCGCCAGACGGCGCGCCAGGGCCAGCGCCTCGTCCATCAGCTTCGCATCGTCAACGACCTGCCGCACCAGGCCGATCTCCTGCGCGCGTTCGGCCGTCAGGGGCTCGTTCAGCAACATCAGCTCAAGCGCGCGCTGCCGGCCGACCAGCCGCGGCAGCAGCCAGGTCGAACCGAGATCGGGCACCAGGGCGATGCGGCTGAACACCTGGATGAAGCTCGCCGACCGCGCCGCAACAATCATGTCGCCGGCCATCGCAAGGCTGAAGCCGCCGCCGGCCGCGACGCCGTTGACGGCGACCACGACAGGCACGCGGCATTCGCGCAACGCCTTGAACGTGGGCCAGTAGAAGCGCATCACGCCGGCGGCGATGTCCTCGCCCAGCGCTTCCGAAGCCTTCAAATTCTGTCCTGCGCAAAATCCGCGCCCCGCGCCGGTGAGGATCAGTGCGCGAATGCCCTCATCCCCTGTCATCTCGGCGACGGCGGCAGCGAGCGCGCCGAGCAGCTCCGGCGTCATCGCGTTCAGACTCGCCGGCTCGTCGAGGGTCAGAATTCCGACGGCGCCATCCCGCGCCTGTTTCACACCTGCCATGCCGCGTCTCCCTTTGGATTTTCTCGTTGGCGGCAATGTGCCATCCTTCGCGCGCCCCGCCAATGCTGCAGCTTCCGCGTCAGCGCAACGAAGCCAGAACAACCGAATCCAGAGATCAAGACGACATCATGCCTCATCAGTTCAGCCTCGCCCAAGCCGTCCGCAAACCCGCCGTCACATCCAAGGGCGGCATCGTCGCCTCGCAATCGCGGCGCGCGGCCGAAGTGGGGGCGCAGGTGCTGGCGGCAGGCGGCGACTGCGTGGACGCGATCGTCGCGACCACCTTTGCGCTGAACGTGCTGGAGCCCTGGAACAGCGGCATCGGCGGCGGCGGCGCGATGGTGTTGTACCGTGCCAAGGAAAATCGCACCGAGGTGATCGATTACGGCATGTGCGCGCCGCAGAGCCTGCGCGCCGCCGACTATCCGCTCAGTGGCGAAGGCGCGGCCTCCGATCTGTTTCCGTGGCCGCGGGTCAAGGACGATCGCAACATTCACGGCCCCGGCTCGGTCGCCGTGCCCGGCGTTGTCGCCGGCATGGAGGAGGCGCATCGCCGCTACGCCAAGATGCCGTGGAAGGATCTGGTCGCGCCGGCCGCCGCGCTCGCCGGCGAAGGCCTGCTGGTCGATTGGTGGACCACGCTGACAATCGCGGCATCGGCAGCCGATCTCAGGCGCTATCCCGCGAGCGCGGCCACCTTCCTGAAGGATGGCCTGCCGCCGAGCGCGCCGTGGGGCGTCAAGTCCGAGACGCGGCTGCCGCTGGCCACGTTGAAGGCAACGTTGTCGCACCTCGCCGAGGCTGGCCCCCGCGATTTCTACCAGGGCGATCTCGCCAAAAGCATCGCATCCGACATCAAGGCCGACGGCGGCTCGCTGTCGGTGGAGGATCTCGCCGCGTTTCGCGCCCATCTGCGCGAGCCGCTGGCGATCCCCTATCGCGGCGGCAAGGTGTATGCGACGCCGGAGCTCACGGCCGGACCGACAATGGCGCATGCGCTGCGGCTGTTGCAGCAGAGTCTGAAGCCTGGAAGCGCACCCGACGCGACCACCTACAGCGAATATGCGGTGGCGCTGCAAGCAGCCTTCCGCGAGCGGCTCAAGGACATGGGCGATGCCGACGGCAAGCGCTCGCTCGGCGCCGAATATCTGGCGCCCGCCTGCACCACGCATTTCTCCGTGGTCGACCGCCACGGCAACATCGCAGCGGTCACGCAGACGCTGCTCTCGTCCTTCGGCTCGAAATACGTGACGCCGCACACCGGCATCGCCATGAACAACGGCATCATGTGGTTCGACCCGATGCCGGGCACCACCAACTCGCTCGCTCCCGGGAAGCGCTGTCTCTGCAACTACACGCCCGTCATCGCCGAAACGAAGGACGGCAAGCGTCTCGCGGTCGGCGCCTCCGGCGGCCGCCGCATCCTGCCGTCGGTGATGCAGCTCGTGTCCTTTGCGATGGATTTCGGCATGGACCTCGACGCGGCCATCCACCAGCCGCGGATCGACGCAAGCGAAGGCGCGGTCGTGATCGGCGATATCAGACTGCCGGCAGACGTGCGCAAGACACTTGCCGCACGCTTCGATTATGAAGAGACGCAAGTGCAGGCCCTGCCGCAGAAGTTCGCCTGCCCCAGCGTGGTGATGCGCCAGGGCGATACGAATTCCGGCGCGGTCGAGATCTTCCAGCCCTGGGCCGACGCTGTCGCCGAATCCTGAGCGTCACGACTCCTCCGCATTTGCACGCGACACCGCGATCGATGTTCGTTCGTCGAACGGACAGATGCGTGCCTAACAGGAGAGATTTAGGATGAAGAAACTTGCGCTCGCCGCAACACTGATCATCGCGGCCGGCTTCACCATGCCAAACGCCGCATTCGCCAAGGGCGGCCACGGACATGGTCACGGCCATGGCCATGGTCACGGCCATCATGGCGGATACCATGGACATCGCCATGCCACTCCTCCCGGATGGCACCACGGGCGCAAGGTCGGCTGGCGCGGCAGGGGCTGCCCGCCCGGCCTGTGGAAACAGGGCCGCTGCTGACGCCCTATCTGCAAGTTATGCAAGGCGTCGCTCCTGACGGGGCGGCGCCTTCTTCTTCAAACGCCCAGCCGGTCCCGCACCCGGCCCGTGATCACAGCAGTAGTAACCCCCAAGGGCCAAAATGCGTGCATCGGAATCGGCTTGATGCCTGTGACGGGCATGTCGATCTCGGCCTTGGCGCCGCCGATCAGCCGGCGCGCGAGCTGCGCGCCCATCGCGGTCGAGAGCGCGACGCCGCGGCCGTTGCAGCCGAGCGAGATCAGGACGCTCTCCGCCGGCTCGTGCACATGGGGATAATGATCCTTGGTGATGGCGAGCCGGCTGTTCCAGCCGTGCGTCCAGGCGGCGCCCTTGAGCTGCGGCCATAGCCGCTCGGCATAACGCATGAGATAGGCGACGTCGTTGGGCGACTTGATCCAGCGCATCGGGCCGCGACCGCCCATCAAGAGGCGGTTGTGCTGATCGATGCGGTAATAGACCGTGATGTGGCCGCTCTCGTAGAGCACCGGCCGTGTCGGCATAATCGAGCGGGCGACCGCGTCGGAGAGCGGCGCCGTGGCGGCAATCGAGGAGAACACCGGCACGATGGTGCGGCGGAGCGCCGGCCAGAGATCGTCGGTGAAGCCGTTGGTGGCGAGCAGGACCTTGTCGGCATGCACCACCGCGCGCGGCGTCTCGATGCGCCAGCGCGCGCCGTCGCGACGGAGCGACAGCGCCGGCGTTTCGCCATGGGCCTTCGCGCCCGCGGAGATCGCGGCGCGCGCGAGGCCGCGGGCGTAGCTGAGAGGATGTAGATCGCCACCGCGCGTGTCCAGCATCGCGCCGATGTAGCGGTCCGTGCCGGTCATCTCGCGCAACTGCTCGCAGTTCAGATATTGCACCGGCATGCCGCGGCGGATGCATTGCTGCGCCGTCTTCTCGATCGCGGCGGCGCTGGCCTCGTTGTAGGCCGCGCGCAGCGTGCCATTCTGCCGCGCTTCGCAAGGGATCTGGTAGCGGCGGATCAGGTCGTGCGTGAAATTGGTCGTGCCGTAGGAGAAGTCGATCATGCGGCGGCCGAGCTCAGCGCCGAAATCGGCCTCGATCTGATCGGGGTCATGCTTCAGGCCGGGATTGGTGTGACCACCATTATTGCCCGATGCGCCCCAACCAGGTTCCTGCGCCTCCAGCACCAGCGCCTCGACACCTTGCTCCGCCAGATGCAAGGCCGTGGACAGACCGGTGTAGCCGCCGCCGACGATCGCGACGGGGACGGTCTTGTCGACATCGAGCGGCGGCGTGGCAACCCGCGCGACGGCGGTGTCGGCATAGAGCGAGGGCGGCAGAGGCAGGCGCGTAGTCATGACGAGGACCGATCAGAGCGGATGCAGCACGCGGCGCAAAAAGTCCTGCGTGCGCGGATGCTGGGGTTGGTTGAGCAGCGCCTTGGCCGGCCTCTGCTCGACGATGACGCCGCCGTCGATGAAGAGCACGCGGTCGGCGACGTCGCGGGCAAAGCCCATCTCGTGGGTGACGACGACCATGGTCATGCCGTCATCGGCGAGCTTGCGCATCACGCCGAGCACGTCACCGACCAGCTCGGGATCGAGCGCCGAGGTCGGCTCGTCGAACAGGATCGCCTTTGGCTGCATCGCCAGCGCGCGCGCGATCGCGACGCGCTGCTGCTGGCCGCCGGAGAGTTGCGGCGGATGCGCATCGGCCTTTTCGGCGAGGCCCACCTGACCGAGCAGCGCGCGGCCGCGCTCGAGCACCTGCACACGCGGCTCCTTCTTTACAAAGAGCGGGCCTTCGACGACGTTCTCCAGCACGGTGCGATGCGGGAACAGGTTGAAGCGCTGGAACACCATCGAGACCTGGGTGCGGACCTTCACGATGGAGGACGCATCGCGGTCGACCTTCAGTCCCTCGACGTTGATCTCGCCGCGGTCGTAGCTTTCCAGCCCGTTGATACAGCGCAGGATCGTCGATTTGCCGGAGCCCGAGGGGCCAATGATGCAGACCACCTCGCCCTTCTCAACGTTCGCCGTGATGCCCTTGAGCACCTCGTTCTGGCCAAAGCTCTTGTGGACGTCGGTGAGCTCGATCATTTCTTGCCCGCCCGCTTCTCGAAGTGACGGACCAGCAGGATCAGCGGAATGCTCATGGTGAGATACATCAGCGCCACAAGCGTGAACACGTTGGTGTTCTTGAAGGTCGAGGACGCGATCAGCTTGCCTTGCAGCGCGAGCTCGGCGACCGTGATGGTCGAGGCTTGCGACGAATCCTTCAACATCATGATCATGACGTTGCCGTAGGGCGGCAGCACGATGCGCACTGCCTGGGGCAGCACCACACGGCGCATGGTGAGCCACCAGCCCATGCCGATCGACTGCGCCGCCTCGATCTGGCCCTTGTCGATCGCCTCGATGCCCGCGCGGAAATTCTCGGCCTGATAGGCCGAATAGGCGATGCCGAGCCCGAGGATCGCGGCCTGCAAGGCCGATAGCGTGACACCGAGATCCGGCATCACGAAATAGAGGTAGAACAACAGCACGATGATCGGGATGCCGCGGATCACGTTGATCAGGCTGGCACTGAGCATCGACAGCACCTTGATGCCGGAGACCCGCATCATCGCCCAGATCAGACCCAGCACCGTCGAGAGCAGCAGCGAGCCGATGGTGACGACGATCGTCAGCGCGACGCCGCTCATCAGGATCGGGAAGAATTCGACGGCGTCGTGCCAGAAGCCTTTCAGCCTTTCATCGGTCAGCCTTACCAGCCTCTGTCGATCAACCCTGCGCCTTCTGACCCCACTTCTCGAGGATCTTGTCGATGGTGCCGTTGGCCTTGAGCTTCGCGAGCGAGGCGTTGATCTTGCCGAGCAGCGCGGCCTCGCCCTTGCGGACGCCGATGCCGACCGAGCCGACCGTGACGGGCTTGTAGCCGTCGACCAGACGCACCTCGGGGAAACCGCCCTGCTTCAGATTGTAGGCGAGGATCGGATAGTCGGCGTAGCCGGCCTTAAGGCGACCGGTGTTCACGTCGCGCAGGATGTCAGGGATGGTGTCGTAGGCCTTGACGTCGGCAAACAGGCCGGACTTCTTCAGCGCATCGACGAAGGCGGTACCGACCTGGGCGCCGACCGTCTCGCCCTTCAGATCATCCTGCGTGGCATAGGCCTTGGTGTCGCTCTTCGGGACCACCAGGCCCTCGCCGTAGGTGTAGATCGGATCGGAGAAGTCGACGACCTCCTTGCGCGGTGCGGTGATGAACATCGCCGCCGCAATCATGTCGATCTTGCCCGATGTCAGCGACGGGATCAGCGCCGAGAACGCCATCGGCTCGATCTGCACGCTGAGGCCGGCGTCCTTGCCGATCTCGGTGACGATGTCGACCATGATGCCCTGGATCGTGTTGGTCTTGGTGTCGAGGAAGGTGAAGGGAATGCCTGTCGGCGTCGAGCCGACCTTCAACGCCTGCTGCGCCGAAGCCGGCATCACCGCTGCAATCGCGAGCGCCGCGACCGCGGCCAGACCAAAACGCTTCATCGCATCCCCCTTTGGGCTTGGCCGATGTCGGCGCTCGCGCATGTCGTGATCAGACGTTGCGGGCCAAGCCGTTTCGGCCTATTTTCACCAATATGAAAATTTGGTCACACTTTCGCGGGCGATGCAAGCGGTTTTCATGCACATGAAGGAAGCGGTTTGACGTGAGCGGTGGCAAAAGAATGCGCAAACCGGCCGCCGCAAAGCCGGCGAAGGTGAAAGCCAAGGCTACCACCAAGCCGGCCGAGCCCGCGATGGATGTCGCGGTCGGCCGCCGTATCCGCGATCTCAGGCGTGTCAGACAATTCTCGCTCGAGACCGTCGCGGCGCGCACCGACCTGTCGATCGGCTTCCTCAGCCAGATCGAGCGCGGCCTGTCGTCGCCATCGCTGCGCGTGCTGGCCACACTCGCAGATGTGCTCGGCGTCGGGATCGCCGCGCTCTTCGGCGCGAGCCCAAGCGCCGATGGCGTCTCCGATCAGGTGGTGACGCGCGGGCTCCAGCGGCCCGAGTTGAAGCTCTGGCGCACCGGCGTATCGAAACAATTGCTGAGCCCGGCGAGCGCCGACAACAAGCTCAACCTGTTCCTGGTGCATCTGGAACCGGGCGGCTCCACCGGTGACGAGCTCTACACTCACGATGGCGAAGAGGCCGGCCTGGTGCTCGAAGGCGAGATGATGCTGACGGTGGACAGCGAGACTTGGTCGCTGAAGACGGGCGACAGCTTTCGGTTCGCGAGCCGAAGGCCGCACCGTTTTTCCAATCCGGCCAATGATGCGAAGGCTGTGGTGCTGTGGGTGAATTGCGTGACGGGGGCGGGGTAGCTTCTTTCGCGCGGCGAGCGCAATTCCAGTCCCGTCATCCTGAGGCGCTCGCGCAGCGAGCCTCGAAGGATGCACGGCCCCGATAGAGCCGGGCCGTCGCCCTTCGAGGGCCGCTGAAGAAGCGGCCACCTCAGGGTGACGGTCGAGTGAGTGCGCGATGCCTCTCCACCGTCATTGCGAGCGCAGCGAAGCAATCCAGAACTGCCACCGCGGAAAGATACTGGATTGCTTCGCTGCGCTCGCAATGACGAGCAGATAGAGAATCACCCGAACCGATACTTGTACCGGTCCACCGTCAGCGCGCTCACATCGACCTCCGGCTTCCTGCCCGACAGCATGTCCGCGAGTACACGGCCGGAGCCGCAGGACATGGTCCAGCCGAGCGTGCCATGGCCGGTGTTGAGGTGGAGGTTGCCATACTGCGTCGGGCCGATCACAGGCGGGCCATCCGGCGTCATGGGACGCAGGCCGCTCCAGAACGTCGCCTTGGAGAGATCGCCGCCGCGCGGGAACAGATCGGTCAGCGAATGATCGAGCGTGGCGCGGCGGGCGTCATAGAGCTGGCTCGAATAGCCGGAGATCTCGGCGGTGCCACCGACGCGGATGCGATTGCCGAGGCGGGTGATCGCGACCTTGTAGCTCTCGTCCATCACGGTCGATTCAGGCGCGCCGGAGGCGTCCTTGATCGGCACCGTGATCGAATAGCCCTTCACCGGATAGACCGGCAATGAGATGCCGAGCGGTGCGACGAGCCGTGACGACCAGCTTCCGAGCGCGAGAACGTAGGCATCGGCCTGCAACGTGCCCGCACTGGTCACGACACCACTGACGCGCGCGCCGTCCGTGACGATGCAATCGATGCCGGTGTTGAACATGAAGCGAACGCCGAGCGCTTCGGCATGCTTGGCCAGCGCCTGCGTGAACATGTGGCAGTCGCCGGTCTCGTCCTGCGGCAAGCGAAGCCCGCCGGCGAACTTCTCCTTCACGCCAGCGAGCGCCGGCTCGACCGCGATGCAGCCCTCCCGGCTCAGCACTTCGAAAGGAACGCCATACTGCTTGAGCACGGCGATGTCCTCACCCGTGCCATCGAGCTGCGCCTGGGAGCGGAACAGCTGCAGCGTGCCCTGCGAACGCTCGTCATATTGAATGCCGATGTCGCGGCGCAGGTCGCGCAGGCAATCGCGGCTGTATTCCGCGATCGGGATCATCCGGCTCTTGTTGACCGCGTAACGCGCGCTGGTGCAGTTGCGCAGCATCTTGGACAGCCAGACCCACATCACGGGGTCGAGCTTCGGCCGGATCACCAGCGGGCCATGCTTCATCAGCAGCCATTTGATCGCCTTCACCGGCACGCCGGGGCC
This sequence comes from Bradyrhizobium barranii subsp. barranii, assembly GCF_017565645.3. NCBI lineage: Bacteria > Pseudomonadati > Pseudomonadota > Alphaproteobacteria > Hyphomicrobiales > Nitrobacteraceae > Bradyrhizobium > Bradyrhizobium barranii. The sequence goes on along the minus strand of NZ_CP086136.1, from coordinate 2,374,036 downwards.
GGCCCAGGGCGAGGAATAGCCGGGCGACACCTCGCCCGCGTTGGCGAACGAGGTCTCCAGCGCCGGCTCGGGCTGACGGTCGACGACCGTCACCTCATGACCGGCACGCGCAAGGTAGTAGGCAGAGGTGACACCGATGACACCGCTGCCGAGGATCAGAACTTTCACGCTTCGTCAAACTCCCGCGGCATCACGCTCGCCGCTGCAAGAACAAACTCCGCAACGGCGAGAGCAATTATCAGGCCACCCGCTTGATGGCGTCGCCGAGGATCGAGACCATATCGTCGATATGGCTCTTCTCGACGATGAGCGGGGGCGACAGCGCGAAGCTATCGCCGCTCATGCGGAAGTACAGACCGCGATTGAAGCAATCGACCATGACGTCGTAACCACGCGCGCCGACCGCACCATCACGCGACGACAGCTCGACAGCGCCCATCAGGCCGCAATTGCGGATGTCGACGACGTTCGGCAGGCCCTTCAGCGAATGCAGCGCATCGCCCCAGTACCCGGCGATCGACGCACCGCGCGTCAGCAGGCCCTCGTCCTTGTAGATGTCGAGCGTCGCGATACCGGCGGCGCAGGCGGTCGGATGCGCCGAATAGGTGTAACCGTGGAACAGCTCCATCTGGTTCTCCGGGCCGACCATCAGGCCGTCGTGAACCTTGCGGCTCGCGAACACCGCGCCGCAGGGAATGGTGCCGTTGGTGATGCCCTTGGCCGTCGTCATCAGGTCCGGCGTGACGCCGAAGAAGTCGGCGGCGAACGGCGTGCCGAGGCGGCCGAAGCCGGTGATGACCTCGTCGAAGATGAGGAGGATGCCGTGCTTGTCGCAGATCTCGCGCAGACGCTTGAGATAGCCCTTCGGCGGCGGCAGCACCGCGGTCGAGCCCGGCACCGGCTCGACGATGACGGCCGCGATCGTCTCGGCGCCATGCAGGCCGACCAGACGCTCGAGATCGTCGGCGAGCTCGGCGCCATGCTCAGGCTGGTCCTTGGCGAAGGCGTTGCGGGTGAGATCGTGGGTGTGGCGGATGTGGTCGACGCCCGGAAGATGGGTGGCGAAGGCGCGGCGATTGGCGACCATGCCGCCGACCGACATGCCGCCGAAGCCGACGCCGTGATAGCCGCGCTCGCGGCCGATCAAACGGGTGCGGCTCGCCTGGCCGTTGGCGCGGTGATAGGCGAGCGCGATCTTCAGCGCAGTGTCGACCGACTCGGAGCCGGAGTTGGTGAAGAAGATGCGGTCGAGGCCCTTCGGCGCGATCTCGGCGAGACGCTCGGCGAAGTCGAATGCCAGCGGATGGCCCATCTGGAACGACGGGGCGAAGTCCAGCGTCATCAGCTGGCGCTCGACGGCGGCGGCGATCTGCTTGCGGCCGTGACCGGCATTGACGCACCAGAGGCCGGCGGAGCCGTCGATCACCTTGCGGCCGTCGACGGTGGTGTAGTGCATGCCCTCGGCCGAGGAGAACAGGCGCGGCGCCTTCTTGAACTGACGGTTGGCCGTGAACGGCATCCAGAACGAGTCGGTCTTGATAGTGTTAGGAATCTGATGAAGGGTCACGGGCCACGCTCCTTTGCTGACCGGATAGCAGAGGCACGGCTTCGGAAGCGCAACAAGTCCTTTTCTGGTCACCTGCAAGCCATTGATTTTACTGGGGCTGCTGGTCCATATTTGCGCGATCCCGCAACACCTGCAACAGGGACCAGGGGCATGAGCGTCGACATCGGTGGACGGCTGCGATTCATCCGGGCGCACCACAAGCTGTCGCAGCGCGAGCTCGCCAAGCGCGCCGGGGTCACCAATTCGACGATCTCGCTGATCGAATCCAACCAGATGAACCCGTCGGTCGGCGCGCTCAAGCGCATCCTCGACGGCATCCCGATGGGGCTCGCCGAGTTTTTCGCGCTGGAGCCGGAGTCGCGGCGCAAGATCTTCTACCGTGCGGAGGAGCTGACCGAGGTCGGCAAGAAGCCGATCTCGTATCGCCAGATCGGCGACAATCTGTTCGGCCGCAGCCTGCAGATTTTGAAAGAGCGTTACGAGCCCGGCAGCGACACCGGACGCGTTCACCTCGTCCATGACGGCGAGGAAGGCGGCATCGTGATCTCGGGCAAGCTCGAAGTCACCGTCGAGGACGAGCGCCGCATCCTCAATCCCGGCGATGCCTACTACTTCGAGAGCCGTCGCCCGCATCGCTTCCGCTGCGTCGGCGGCAAGCCGTGCGAAGTGATCTCGGCCTGCACGCCGCCGACGTTTTGAGGCGCTCGACATTATCCGGAATCTTACGGAGTGCCCCGGTGTCTTACGGAGCTTGAGGCATCTCAATTTCCGCGCGTCGATCCTCTATATGTTGCGAACCCAAGCCGAGGAAACATTCCGGCGCCGCTTCATAACTGGGCTCGCAGATGAAGATCACGCTCGCCAATGCAGAGGCTGCGCTCGATGAAGTGCAGCGCGACACCGACAAGCTCCGTTCGCAGGAGCTGCGTAAGGTTATTGCCGACTATATCGAGACGCAGCGAGAGGCGCTGAAGGCGCTCCGCAAGAAACTGCACTAGCAGGACGCGGCGGAACGAGAAGATCTCGTCCCGCCTTTTTGTCTCAACGCTGCGTCAGCAACTCCTCGATCTTGATCGGAAAGCGGCGGACACGCACGCCGGTCGCATGCCACACCGCATTGGCGACCGCGCCGGCGCTGCCGGTAATGCCGATCTCCCCGACGCCCTTGATGCCGAGCGCATTCACATGCGGATCGTGCTCCTCGACCATGATCACGTCGAGCGGCGGCACGTCGGCATTCACGGGGATATGGTACTCGCCGAGATTGGCATTCATGATCCGGCCGCTGCGGCGGTTGGTGATGGCTTCCTCATGCAGCGCGAAGGACATGCCCCAGATCATGCCGCCGAACAGCTGGCTCTTCACCAGATGCGGATTGACGATGCGCCCCGCAGCGAAGGCGCCGACCATGCGGCTGACCCGGACCTGGCCGAGCTCGGGATCGACCTTCACCTCCGCGAACACCGCGCCGTGGGCATGCATCGCATACTCTTCCATCGCCGCAGGATTTGGCGCGCCGGTGCCGCGCGCCTCGACCTCGGCAACGCCAGCGCGCGCGAGGATCTCGACGTAGCTCTCTCCGCGGTTTTCGTCATCGCGACGGATCAACCGGCCCTCGCGTGCGATGACGCCGGCATTGCCGGCACCGAACAGCGGCGAGCGCTCGTCACTGGTGGCGAGATCGGCGAGCTTTGCGACCACGGCCGCACCGGCGCTATGGATCGCAGCACCCGCGGTCGCGGTGTGCGCCGAGCCGCCGGCAATACCGGCGTCGGGCAAGTCGGATGAACCGGCCTTGAACTCGACACGGTCGATGTCGAGCCCGAGTTCGTCGGCTGCGATCTGGGCGAGTGCCGTCCAGGCGCCCTGCCCCATGTCATGCGCGCCGATTTCCATCGCACCGCTACCGTCGCGGCGGAGCACTGCGCGCGCTTCGGCCTGGAACATCAGCGCCGGGAAGGTCGCCGTGCCCATGCCCCAACCGACGAGAAGGCCGGCATCATCACGCATCTGCAGCGGCTGGAGCGAACGCTTCGACCAGCCGAAGCGCGCCGCGCCCTGCTCGTAGCAGGCCCGCAGCGCCTTCGAGGAGAACGGTTTTCCCGTGATCGGCTCGACCTCGGCGTAGTTCTTCAGGCGGAAAGCCAGCGGATCGATGCCGCAGGCCCAGGCCATCTCGTCGATCGCGCTTTCGAGCGCGATCGAGCCGGTGGCCTCGCCGGGCGCACGCATGAACAGCGGCGTGCCGGTGTTCACGCGCACGGCGTCATGCGAGGTACGGATTGACGGACTGGCATAGAGTGTATGCGAGGCATCCGCGGCCGGCTCGTAAAAATCGTCGAATGTGCTCGACACGGTTCTGGCGTGATGATCGAGCGCGGTCAGGCGCCCTTCGCCGTCCGTGCCAATGCGCAGCCGCTGACGCGTCGGTGCACGGTGACCGACCGGGCCGTACATCTGCTCACGGCGCAGCACCAGCTTGACCGGCTTGCCGACCAGCTTTGCGGCCATGATGCCGAGGACCGGCGGACCAGCCATCAGCCCCTTCGAGCCGAAGCCGCCGCCGAGGAACGGGCTGCGGATGTGGATCTTGTCATGCGCGATGCCGAACAATTCGGCAACGCGCGCAAGCGACAGCATGAGCCCCTGGGTCGGCATGTCGATCTGCAGACTGTCGCCATTCCATGCGGCCACAATCGCGTGCGGCTCCATGGCGTTGTGATATTGCGGCGGCGTCTCATAGATCGCGTCGATCTGCTTCTCGGCCGCGGCAAGGCCGGCCTCGACATCGCCGAGGCGATTTTCGGTGGGGTTGCCGACGCCGACGACCGGCGGCACGTAACTCTCGCCGGCATCGAGGCCGACCAGCGCAGGCAGCGTCTCGTAGCGCGGCGCCAGCAGCATCGCGCCTTCGGTCGCCGCCTCCAGCGTCTCGGCGATCACGACGGCGATGGGCTGGTTGGCGTAGCGGACCTCGTCGCTTTGCAGGACTTCCATCCGGAACACGAACGGATTGGTCTTGATCTCCGGATCGATTGCGAGCTGCGGCTTGTGCTCAGATGTCATGACGTCAACGACGCCGGGATGGCGTTTGGCGGCAGCGACATCGAGCGAGGTGACGCGGCCTCGCGCGATGCTGGAGACGGCCATCACGGCAAACAGCATGCCGGGCGGATGGTTGTCGGCGGCATAGGTCGCCTGCCCCTTGACCTTGAGGACGCCGTCGCGCCGGGTCAGGGGCTGACCGATGTTCGAGCCGTGGCGCAGATGGGCGGGAGAGCTGGTAGATTAAGCTCAGGCATGGATGGCTCCGGACGTCGAGGCAAAGGGAGAGGCCGGCAGCGCGGGAATACGCGCGGGCGTACCGGCAGCGGCAAGGGTCAGCGCGCGCACGACGATGCGGCGTGCGAGCTCGATCTTGAAGGCGTTGTCGCCGGACGGCTTTGCGTCGGTAAGCGCGCGCCAGGCCGCTTCCTGGAAGGCATCTGCCGTGGGCGTAACGCCCTTGAGCACGTCTTCCGCGGCAAGAGCGCGCCAGGGCTTTGCGGCGACGCCGCCGAGCGCCAGCCGCGCCTCCGCGATCTTGCCGTTCTCGATCCGCAACGCCGCCGCGGCCGAGACCACGGCGAACGCGTAAGACGTGCGCTCACGAACCTTGAGGTAGCGCGCATGCGTGGCGAAGCCGCGCGCCGCGGGCGGCAGGCGCACCGCGACGATGAGGTCGCCGGGGTCGAGCCCCGATTCACGCCCGGGCGTGTTGCCCGGCAGACGATGCAGCGCGTCGAGCGCGATCTCGCGGCGGCCGTTCCTGCCCTCGATCTCCACAATGGCGTCGAGCGCGACCAGCGGCACGCAGAAGTCCGACGGATGCGTGGCGATACAGCTCTCGCTCCAACCGAGCACGGCATGCGTGCGGTTCTCGCCCTCGCGCGCGTCGCAGCCAGAGCTAGCCTCGCGCTTGTTGCAGCGGCTGGCGGTGTCGTAGAAATACGCGCAGCGCGTCCGTTGCAGCAGATTGCCGCCGACGGTCGCGGCATTGCGCAGTTGCGCGGACGCACCGGAGAGCAGCGCCTCAGCAACGGCCGGGTAGGACTTCGCGAAGTTTGCGTCATGCGCGAGATCGGCGTTGCTCACCAGCGCGCCGATGCGCAACGATCCGTCGGCGAGAGTCTCGATCTGATCGAGCCCGTCGAGATGCGTGACATCGACCAGCCGATCCGGTCGGCTGACGCCGCCCTTCATCAGATCGAGCAGATTGGTGCCGGCGGCGAGATAGGCAGTGCCCGGCTGACCGGCCGCCGCAACGGCCTCGGCCACTGTGGCCGGCCTGATATAATCGAACGGTTTCATGCGAAGCGCCTCTGATTGGATTCGTCCGTGCCGGCCTGGGCTTCCAGCACGGCATCGACGATGCCGGCATAAGCGCCGCAGCGGCAGAGATTGCCGCTCATGCATTCGCGGATGCGCTCGGGATCGTTGCCGGCCTGCGCCTCTTGCATCATGCCGATCGCGCTCATGATCTGGCCGGGCGTGCAGAAGCCGCACTGAAAGCCGTCATGTGCGATGAAGGCCGCCTGCACCGGATGAAGCTGGTCGCCGCGCGCGACGCCTTCGATGGTGAGGATGTCGGCGCCGTCATGGCTGATGGCCAGAGCAAGACAGGAGTTGATGCGCTTGCCGTCGACGAGAATGGTGCAGGCGCCGCACTGGCCGCGATCGCATCCCTTCTTGGTTCCGGTCAGATGGAGGCGCTCACGCAGGAGATCGAGCAGCGTGACGCGCGGATCGTCGAGGACGAAGTCGCGCCGCGCACCGTTCACGGTGAGGCTGATGGAGTGGTTCATACAAGGCTCCGATCAGATATGGACATGAGTCATCGGCCAGCGCGCCACCTCCGTGGCCGCCGTCGATATGCGTTGGCCAGGCGGAACCCGGCCAACATCTCGAGGAAGATACGGAGGCACCCTCCGGTTAAGCCCGAAAATATTTGAAATTCGTCGAAAGCCCGTGCGCATACAACGCGATGCAGCCTTGCAAGGGTTCATTGCGAGGGTTCAATCTAACCAATTCGTGATCTACATTACCGTCATGGACGACCAGACCGACCAGATTCGGAAGCCCCGCGCCGATGCCGTGCGCAATCGCGAGCGCGTGCTCGAGGCGGCGAAAATCGTGTTCAACGCGGGCGGTCCCGAGGCGAGCCTGGAAGCCGTCGCCAAACGCGCCGGCGTCGGCATCGGCACGCTCTATCGGCATTTTCCAACTCGCGAGGATTTGTTCGAGGCGGTGTACCGGCGCGAGGTCGAGCAGCTCAGCGAGCTTGCCGAGCAATTGAAGAACGCCAAGGACCCGGTCGATGCGCTGCGGCGCTGGCTGCGCTCCAACGTCGAATTCGTTGCCACAAAAAAGGGCATGTCGGCCGCGCTGGCGCTGACGTTCCAGAGCTCATCGGAACTCGCGGCGTTCTCGATGGACCGGCTGACCAAGGCGATCGGCTCGCTGCTCGACCGCGCAGTCGCGGCCGGCCAGATGCGCGGCGACGTCAGCCCGGAGGATCTGCTCAGGGCACTGGTCGGCATGTGTTACATGCACGACCAGCCCGGTTGGCAATCCTCGGTGCTGCGCATGCTCGACGTGTTCGTGGACGGGCTGCGGGTGCAGCCGGCCGGCAAGTCCGGCACCAAGACCAAGGCGCGCGCCGCCAAGCCCGCAAAGCCCGCGGTGAAACGGAAGCGATAGCGCGCCGTATTTCCCTGAGGGCGTGCTAGGATTGGCATCGCCGGGATTTCAACACGGAGCCTGTCATGCGCATCGCCGCCTTGCTCGTCGCCCTTATGATTACCCTTGGTGCCGCTCCAGCATGCGCCGCCGACGTCACTGCGGCACAGGGCGTCATCCGTGCCCAGGAGCAGGCCTTTGCGCGCGACGATGCGGCCGCGGCCTATTCCCACGCCGCGCCGGCGATCAGGGAAATCTTCCCCGCACCCGACATCTTCATGTCCATGGTGCAAAACGGCTACGCGCCGGTCTACCGGCACAGGAGCTTTGAGTTTGGCGAGAGCAGGAGCGAAGGCAACTGGATCTCCCAGCACGTCCACATCGTCGATGCCAATGGCGAAGCCTGGGAGGCGCTGTACACGCTCGAGCAGCAGGCGGACGGCAGCTACAAGATCACCGGCTGCTCGTTGCTGAAGGTGGGGCGAGAAGTTTAGGTCGCAAAACCCGGCCCCGTCTTGACCGCATTCATCCGCGACCGGATCAACAGCGTCAGCACGATGCCGACATTGAGGGCATTCCACGCCACCCCGTTCGCGAACGCCGCGGCGTAGGAGCCCGTCGCGTCGAAGATGACGCCCGACACCCAGCCGCCGAAGGACATGCCGAACACCGAGGCGAAGATCACGATGCCGACGCGGGTTGCCGCCTCGCTCGCCGGCATCGCCTCGCGCACGATGATGGCGTAGCTCGGCACGATGCCGCCCTGAAACAGGCCGAACATCGCGGAGATCAGATAGAGCGAAGTCAGGCTGTCGAAGAACAGATAGAACACCAGCGCAAAGCCCTGCGCCAGCGATCCGACCAGCAGCGTGCGGATGCCGCCGATCTTGTCGGCAAGGTAACCCGAGCCGATGCGGCTGACGATGCCGCAGGCCATCATCAGCGACAGCATCTCGGCGCCGCGCGCCACGCCGTAACCGAGATCGCCGCAATAGGCGACGATGTGCACCTGCGGCATCGCCATGGCGACGCAGCAGGCGATGCTGGCGATCGAGAGCAGCACGGTCAGCGTATTGGTCGAAAGCTTGAGATCGACCTGCGGCGGGCGCGCATTGGCGTGATTGCGACCTTGTCGTCGCCCATCTGTGCGCGCAGGACCAGCACCAGGATCGTCATCAAGACCACGCAAACGAGGGCGATGCCGATATGCGTGGTGCGCCAGCCGATCGTCTGCATGCCCTCGCTGATGAGCGGCGGCCACATCGTGCCCGCGACGTAATTGCCGCTCGCGACGATGGTCACGGCAAGTCCGCGATAGCGCTCGAACCAGTGCGAGGCCTCCGCCATCAGCGGCGCGAAGGTCGCCGAGGTGCCGAGCCCGATCAGGAAATAGGCCGCGACGAACTGCCAGAGCTGGGTCGAGAGCCCCGCCAGCACATTGGCAACGCCGATGAAGGCGATGCTGATTGCCATCGCCGGCACGATGCCGAACTTGTCGGTGATCTTGCCGGCGATTACGCCGCCGAGGCCGAAGCCGAACATCATCAGTGTGAAGGCAAGCGAGACCGCTGCGCGCGTGGCGGCGAACTCGGTCTGCACGACGGGAATCACCACGACGACCGCCCACATGCCGACGCCGCCGATCGAACCGATCAGCAGCGCAAGCAACAGCCGCACCCAAGCCTGACGCGAATCAGGGGTGAATGAGGCCGGTCTCTGTCCTGGAAGATTTGGCGCGTGCACGGGCCGGACCATGTTCGCTGATCGCCGCGCGGTCAAGCAACGTGCCGCGATATTGGGCATGCGCGGTGCACTGCGGTAAGAAGATGCTTGGCGAAGCCGCGCTTTGCCATTAGTTTGCAATCTGCGTGTGCAACATTGCCGCGCGAGGAGCCTGTCGGCGGAATGCTGTTGCGATTGACGCGATCGATGCGGATCAGGGTGGGGCGGATCATCGCCCTCGCCTATCTGTTCTGCGTGCTCGCGCCGGCAGCAGCCCTCGCCTGGGGCAGCGGCCCGGCGCCGTGCCTCGACGACGCGCTCCTCGCCGATCTCGTGCCGGTGCATCACCAGATGCAGGTCGGCCACGTGCATGACGGTGTGTCGCATGACCACGCAGGCATGCACGCGCATCACCAGGCTGCCGCACAGGATGCGCCCGCCCAACATCACCATGACGGCAAGGCTGGCCCGTGCTGCGCGATGATGTGCGTGAGCGCGCTGCCGGCCGACCTGCCCGGCGTCGCCAAGCCGCTGCAGCCGATTTCCGCCTGCGCGCCCGAGATCGTGGTCAGCCTGCACAGCGCGGCGCCGCCTCAGCACTACCGCCCTCCCATCGCCTGATCTGACGCGACGACGTCAGGGCCGCACGCGCATCCGCGCGCGCGAACCTGTGGTCTCTACGACAGATCAGGGATGACTCATGCTTACGCTTTCCGGGGCGAAGTTCGCCGCCGCATCCGCGGCGCGTGGACGACACTTTCGATTCAATTGGCCGCTGCTGGCCGCAACCGCGTTGATATTGTCCGGCTGCATGCCGGCAACTGTGCCCGTGGCCGGCGCCGATCCGGCCGATCCGGCGGTGAAGCTCGCGCGCGTCGGCTATCGCTCGACGATTGCGCCCTACACCAGCCTGCGACCTGCGACGACGGGGCCATGGCGCGACCGCAACGACGCTGTCGCCCCGCAGCCGAAGCAAGACCGGTAGGGGCGCGCCATGACGCATCATTTTGCGCGGGGCCTGCTCGTGCTCACTGCGCTGGGACTCTCCGGCTGCATGGCATTCTCGCCGGACGGAGGCATGACGACGGTCTCGGACCTCACCAGCCAGACCATCAACAAGGACGTCGCCTTCGTGCGAACGGCCGAAGGCGCGGAGGCCGTCAACGCGACCGTCCGCCGCTTGCTGGCGCGCACGCTGACCACCGAGACGGCCGTGCAGATCGCGCTGCTCAACAACAAGGGACTGCAAGCGACCTATAACGAGCTGGCGCTGGCCGAGACCGAGTTGGTCGAGCAGAGCCTGCCGCCCAATCCTGTGTTTTCGATCTCGCGCATCGCAGGCAATGGCGCGAGCGAGATAGAGCGTCAGGTGGTTGGCGACATCCTCGCGCTGGCCACCCTGCCGTTCCGCTCCGACATCGCCCGCGACCGTTTCCGTCAGGCGCAATTGCGCGCGGCGTTGGCGACGCTGCGGCTGGCCGCAGATGTTCGGCGCGCCTATATCCGTGCGGTCGCCGGCAACGAAATGGTGGCGCTGCTCACCGACGCGAAGGCGACGGCGGAATCGACGGCGCAGCTCGCGGTCAAACTCGGCGAGACCGGCTCGATCAACAAGCTCGACCAGGCCCGCGAGCAGGTGTTTTATGCCGAGACCACGGCCGACCTCGCCACCGCGCGGCAGGCGGCAACGAGCGCGCGCGAAAGGCTCGCGCGCCTGATGGGGCTGTGGGACGGCGGCCTCGACTTCCGTCTGCCCGATCAATTGCCGCCGCTGCCGCGCCGGCCGCAGGCACTGCCCTCGATCGAGGCTGATGCTGTTGCCCATCGCATCGATCTACAGATCGCGCGGCTGGAGCTGACGGCGCTGGCAAAGTCGCTCAACCTCACCGAGGCGACGCGCTTTGTCACGCTGCTCGACCTCGCCGGCATCTCCCGCCGCACCCAGGATCCCGAGGGCCCGCCGTTCCGCGAACGCGGTTTCGATGTGCAGTTCCAGATCCCGATCTTCGACGGCGGCGAGGTGCGGGTGCGGCAGGCGGCGGAGACCTACAATCTCGCCTTCAACCGCCTGACCGAGCGCGCCGTCAACGTCCGCTCGGAGGCGCGCGATGCTTATCGCGTCTATCGCTCGACCTACGACATCGCCAGCCACTATCAGCGCGAAATCCTCCCCTTGCGAAAAATCATCACGGAGGAGATGCAGCTGCGCTTCTCCAGCATGCAGGTCGATATTTTCGCGCTGCTCACCGAAGCGCGGCAGCGCCTAGCGTCGCTGCGCGGCGCGATCGATGCCAAGCAAAAATTCTTCCTCGCCCAGTCCGACCTCCAGGCCGCCGTCAACGGCGGCAGCGCACCTGCGTCGGGCGGCGACACTTCAACCACCATCGCCGCGGCAGCGCCTGCCGATGGCGGTCATTGAGATGGAGGCCAACATGTATTCCCGCCGAGGATTTCTGGGCACCGCCGCGCTTGCCAGCGCGTCGGCCATCAGCGGCCGTGTGCAGGCCGCGTCCATTCCGGAAGCGCCTCACATGGATAAGGTGGTGATGCAGCCGCCGCTGCATCCGATCGGCGGCCCGGACTATCGCCCTGTGGTCACGCTGAACGGCTGGTCACTGCCGTTCCGCATGAACGGCGACTGGAAGGAATTCCATCTCGTCGCCGAACCCGTGGTGCGGGAATTCGCCGAGGGCATGAAAGTGAATCTGTGGGGCTATAACGGCCAGTCGCCGGGCCCGACCATCGAGGCGGTCGAAGGCGACAAGGTCCGCGTCTTCGTCACCAACAGACTGCCCGAATACACCACCGTGCACTGGCACGGCATGATCATTCCCAGCGGCATGGACGGTGTCGGCGGACTGACGCAGCCGCACATCCAGCCGGGAAAGACCTTCGTCTACGAGTTCGAGATGAAGAAGAGCGGGACCTTCATGTACCACCCGCATTCCGACGAGATGGTGCAGATGGCGATGGGCATGATGGGCATGGTCGTCGTGCATCCCCGCGATCAAAGCTTCCGGCCCGTCGACCGCGACTTCGTCTTCGTGATGAGCACCTATCGCGTCGATCCCGGCACATACCTGCCGCAGGTCAACGAGATGACCGACTTCAACATGTGGACCTGGAATTCGCGGGTGTTTCCCGGCATCGATCCCTTGCCGGTCAGGCTCGGCGACAAGGTGCGCGTGCGCATCGGCAATCTCAGCATGACCAACCATCCGATTCATCTGCACGGCCACAGCTTTGCGGTGACCTGCACCGATGGCGGCTGGATTCCGGAGAGCGCGCAATATCCGGAGACGACCACCGACGTGCCGGTCGGCGCGGTGCGCGTGTTCGACGTGCTTGCCGACAATCCCGGCGACTGGGCGTTCCATTGCCACAAGTCGCACCACACCATGAACGCGATGGGGCACGAGGTGCGCAATCTGATCGGCGTGTCGCGCAAGGATCTCGCCAAGGCCGTCGGCAAGCTCGCACCTGACAGCATGGCCATGGGCTCGACCGGCATGGCGATGGGCAACATGGAGATGCCCGCGCCCGACAACACGCTGCCGATGATGACCGGCACCGGTCAGTTCGGGCCGATCGAGATGGGCGGCATGTTCACGGTGATGAAGATCCGCGAGGACCTCGCGCGCGACGATTATCGCGATCCCGGCCCCTACCGATTCCCGCAAGGCACCGTCGCCTACGAGGTCACGCCGCCGTCCGCCGAGCCGGCGCGGCAGCAAGGCGCGCCGATGAAGAACATGAAGATGTGAGCGTTTCGATGAACCACCACCAACTGGAGAACAAGATGAAGAAGACGATCGAACTCGGACTTGCGCTGGCCGCGCTTTCGACCGCGGCGGCATTTGCCCACGACCAGCACGGGCATGGGACCTTTTCGGCCGGCGAGCCCGGCGATCCCAGGAAGCCCGCGCGCACGATCGAGGTCCTGCTGAACGAGATGGACTACGCGCCCGCCAGGATCGAGGTCAAACGCGGCGAGCAGATTCGTTTCGTGCTGCGCAATGTCGGCAAGGAGGACCACGAATTCCTGCTCGCCACCACGAAGGAGAATCTCGCGCATGCCGTGGAGATGAAGAAGCATCCGCATATGGAGCACGACGATCCCAATGGCGTCAGGCTCGCACCGAACAAGACGGCCGAGATCCTCTGGAAGTTCAGCAAGGCCGGCACGTTCGAATTCTCCTGCCTGATTCCCGACCATCGCGACTACGGCATGGTCGGCCACGTCACCGTGAAGTAACGAGGAAGACGCCCATGAACCGCACCATCCGTATCGCCGCAGCGCTGGCGCTGACCGTCGGTCTTGCCGCGGAGGCCTTCGCAGCCCAGGGCGCCGCGATCAGCGGCGAGGTCAAGAAGATCGACGAGGGCGCCGGCAAGATCACGCTCAAGCACGGACCGGCGAAAAGCCTCGGCATGGATGAGCCCATGACCATGGTCTATCGCGTCAAGGACCCCGCTTTGCTCAAGCAGGTGAAGGTCGGCGACAAGGTGACCTTCGAGGCCGAGGAGGCCGCTTCGGGGTATACGGTGACGACGATGCAGAAGGCGAAATAGGGCTACGTCCTCCGCAGCTGATTTCGGCGCCAAACGCTTCCACAATGTCATGGCCGGGCTCGTCCCGGCCATCCACGGCTTGGGCGCGACATGAAGAACGTGGGGATGCCCGGGCCTTCGCCGCGCCGAAGCGGCTTCGGCCGCGCAGGCGGGACAAGCCCGGGCATGACGACTTCGTCCCTGCCAGGTGCCCGAAACACCCCGGTCTGACCTCCTGCCGCACCCTCCGTTAACCCTTTGCTAACCATACACCCGGCAAGAATTGCCGGGTGAAGTCGAGTGTCGTCAGCCGCGTAGAACGGGAGGTCCCCCGTGGACGCCAGTGCGGTGCCTCACTTTCGAAACGGCGGCCCTTCGGCCGCCGCGCAGACATTTGGGGCGCGCGGACGGCAGTCGCGCGGGGGAGCAGCTACCATGGTCGACGTCACCGCGGGACAGGGCGTAGGCAGCACGAACGCCGGCTTCCCGACCCTTACCGAGATCGGCAACATCCTCAAGCGCGGCGATATCGCGCTGGCGCTCGGCGTCCTCACCATCCTGGTGGTGCTGATCCTCCCCCTGCCCGCGATCGTGCTGGACCTGTTCCTGGCGATCTCGATCACGCTCTCGATCCTGATCCTGATGACGTCGCTGTTCATCCAGGCGCCGCTGGAATTCTCCGCCTTCCCGACCGTCCTCTTGATCTCGACCATGCTGCGGCTGTCGCTGAACATGGCCTCGACCCGCCTGATCCTGTCGCACGGGCACGAGGGCACGGATGCCGCCGGTCACGTCATCGAAGCCTTCGGCAGCTTCGTGATGGGCGGCAATTTCGTCATCGGTATCATCGTCTTCGCCATCCTGATCATCGTCAACTTCGTCGTCATCACCAAGGGTTCGGGCCGTATCGCCGAAGTCGCCGCCCGCTTCCACCTCGACGCCATGCCCGGCAAGCAGATGGCGATCGACGCTGATCTCTCCGCCGGCCTGATCGACGAGAAGGTCGCCAAGCAGCGGCGCAAGGATCTGGAGGACGAGAGCGGCTTCTTCGGCGCCATGGACGGTGCCTCCAAATTCGTCCGCGGCGATGCCATCGCGGGCCTTTTGATCGTCTTCATCAACATCGTCGGCGGCATGATCATCGGTGTCGCGCAGCAAGGCCTCTCCTTCGCCGATGCCGGGCGCAGCTACACGCTGCTGACCGTCGGTGACGGCCTCGTCACCCAGGTGCCGGCGCTGATCGTTTCGACCGCGGCCGGCCTGCTCGTCTCCAAGGCCGGCGTGTCCGGCGCCGCCGACAAGGCGCTGATGAAACAGTTCTCCGGCTATCCGCAGGCGCTGGCGATGTCCGCGGCGGTCATGCTGGTGCTGGCGGCGCTGCCGGGTATCCCGACCATCCCCTTCCTGGCGCTCGGCGGCGGCGCCGGTGCGCTCGCCTGGCACGCCCGCAACCGCAACCGGGCGACTGCCAGGGCTGACGAAGTTGCAAAGACCGCACTCGCTCCGGGAACGCCGGGTTCACCTGGCGCCGCTGCGGCCGAAGAGCCGATCTCCGCCGCGCTCAAGATCGACGATCTCAAGATCGAGCTCGGCTATGCGCTACTGCCGCTCGTCAACGGCCCTGATGGCACCGACCGCCTCACCGAGCAGATCAAGGCGCTGCGCCGTTCACTCGCCATCGAGATGGGCTTCGTGATGCCCGCTGTGCGTATCCTCGACAACGTCCAGCTCGAAGCCAACACCTACATCATCAAGATCAAGGAGGTCGACGCCGGCACCGGCAAGATCTGGCCGAACCAGTTCATGGTCATGGACCCCGGCGGCAGCCAGGTGCAGGTGCCCGGCATCCACACCACCGAGCCGACCTTCGGTCTGCCCGCAACCTGGGTCGATGCCAGCCTCAAGGAAGAAGCCTCGCTCAAGGGCTACACCGTCGTCGACGCCGCGACCGTGCTCTCGACCCACCTCACCGAGCTGCTCAAGGCCAACATGTCGGACCTGCTCTCCTACGGCGAGGTGCAGAAGCTGCTCAAGGAGCTGCCGAAGGAGCAGGGCGAGCTGGTCAAGGACATCGTGCCGGGCCAGGTCACGGTCTCCGGCATCCAGCGCGTGCTGCAGCTGCTGCTCGCCGAGCGCATCTCGATCCGCGACCTCTCGACCATCCTGGAAGGCATCGCCGACTCGCTCGCCTTCTCGCGCAATCCCGCGACCATGGTCGAGCACGTCCGCGCCCGCCTCGCGCGGCAGATCTGCGCGCAAAACACCTCCTACAGCGGTTATCTGCCGCTAATCGCTCTGTCGGCGCGGTGGGAACAGGCCTTCGCCGAATCCATCATCGGCCAGGGCGAGGAACGCAGCCTCGCGATGCAGCCCTCGAAGCTGTCGGAATTCATGACCGGCGTGCGCGAGGCCTTCGAGCGCGCCGCGCGCGAAGGCGAGGCGCCGGTGCTGGTCACGTCTGCGGCAATTCGTCCCTTCGTACGCTCCCTCGTCGAGCGGTTCCGGGCCCAGACGACGGTGCTGTCGCAGGCTGAAATCCACCCCAGGGCGAGATTGAAAACGGTCGGAAGCATCTGATTTGCCTTAAGAAGCCGTATGTTTTTCGGCCACAGGCAAATGGTTTTTGAGTTCCTGGCGCCTTGTCGACCAAATGCAAACAAGGCGCCTCGCAAGCACATTACACCTTTGAAATAATTATATAATCGCACGATTGAGGGGTCGCTTTCGATCGCGATCTTTCACGTCCTGTCACGCTCTTGTGATCGCCCCTTGGGAACGAATCCCCCCAATACTAGGTTGTTGGTGACCGGAAGCATGAACCTCCCCCAACAGGGTAGCGACTACTTCGGGTAGATGGCGGCAGGAGCCTTCCATGAACCACTCGATTTACAGCGCCGATCGCTCGACCCACTTGAAAATCGTGGTCGTAGCCCTCGTCGCCGGCATCGCGGTGGCAGGCTTCGGCATCACGGCGGCGCGCACGGGTTCGGACGAAGGCCTGACCCAGACCGCCCGCGTCATCAAGGCCGGCAAGCCGGTTGTTATCACCAGCTCGAACGCATCCCTCGTTCGATAAGGAGATTTGACGAGTTTTGTGAATTCACGCGGCTCTTTACCAGCCCCCCAAAGTCGCCACGTGGATATGTAGACGACCCCAACCCCAAGTCGACTACGGAAAGCGCCCGCCCCCACGGGCGCTTTCTCATGTCTGGGGTATGTTTTCACTGCGGACGTAGCGTGGGACGTCGCCCCGAACACCACTGGATTCCCCGCGAAAGCGGGGAATCCAGTACGCCGCAGCTTCTCCGTATCCCACTGCCGTCTCGGGAATACTGGATCGTCCGCCTTCGCGGACGATGACACCGAGTGTTTGGCGCTACCGTGCCCCAGCTACCGCGCCCCATAAGTCGGCGGCGGCGCCTGCACGGTCGGCGCTGCGGCAGCGAAGAGCTCGTCCTTGCTACCGGTGAGCGGCGGGTAGATGCGCTTGCAGTTGATGGTCTGCTTGGTCGCCTTTGCGGCCGCGCCAGTGGTGCGAACCTCGCGATCCCACCCTTCGGTATAGAGCGCGCCCCAGCCGCCGAGGTCGAGCACGGTCACGTACCAGTCGATGCGCAGCGGCAGCATCGGCAGGCCCGCCAGATCGGCTACGACGTTGTGACCGGCGAAGCGGCCCATGGGACGGGCGAACTGGCAGGACATCACCGTCGGGTGCAGTCCGTCGACCACGCTCGAGGCGACATCGCCGGCGGCGAACACGCCCGGCACATCGGCCACCCGCATGAAAGGATCGACCAGCAGACGGCCGAGGCGATCGCGCGCGCCCACGAAGCTCTCGGCCAGCCGGCTCGCGCGCATCCCGGCGCACCAGATCACCGTCTGCGCCGGGATGAATTCGCCTGAGCTCAGGTGCATGCCGGCGGCCTCGACGGACACGACGCGCACGCCAAGCCGCGTCTCGACGTCGAGCGAGGCCAATGCCGTCTCGATGACGGGACGCGCATGCGCGCCGATGGTGGCGCCGACCGCAGGGTTGGGATCGACCAGGACGATGCGGCGGCTGCCGGTGATGCCGGCGCGCGCCAGCCTGTCCGGCATCTCGGCCGCCACCTCGATGCCGGTGAATCCGGCGCCGACCACCACGACCGTCGAGCGCCCCGGCGAGGGCGCGCCGTGTCCGAGCGAGACGAGATGATTTTCGAGGATGAGCGCGGCGGCATAGGTATCGACGTCGAAAGCATGCTCGGCAAGGCCGGGGATGGCGGGACGCATCACTTCGCTGCCGAGCGCCAGCACCAGGCGGTCGTAGCTCAGCGTCTCCTCGCCGCCGCTCGTGACGAGCGAAATCTCGCGCCGTGACGGGTCGATGGCTTCGACCTCGCCAATGCCATGAGTGACGCCGATCGGATCGAGCAGTTGCGGCAACGGCAGCGCGACCTCGCTGAGGTCGGCCTCGTAATTGCGCACCCGGATGTTGTGATAGGGATTGCGATCGACGACACGGATCTCGACGTCACGGCCGGCCGCGCCGATCTCGTCGCGCTTGCGCGCGGCGCCGATGGCCGCCCATAGACCTGCAAACCCGGCGCCGAGCACGACGATACGCGCCATGTCCGATTACTGCTTTGTCCAAGAATTCCGGCGGTCTGCCCGCGCAGGCAGATATAGCTCATTTGCCCGGATCGACCAACCGCGGCGTCGCCGCTCCGCCGCATAAAATCGCGGCTCAGGCCTCGCGCAGCTCCGATGGCGTCGCGCCAAAACGCTTGCGGAAGGCGCGGTTGAAATAGGACAGGTCGGAGAAGCCCGAGGAATGCGCGATGTCGCTGATCTTGCGCGCCCTCGCGCGGGGATCGCCGAGCAGCTTGCGTGCCAGCAACAGGCGCTGCTCCAGCACGAATTCGGTGAAGGTCGTGCCGGCCTGCTCGAACAAGCGTTGCGCCTGGCGCGGGCTGAGCCCTGAGCGCGTCGCGATCTCGGACAGACAGAGATCGTTGCGGCCGAGCGCGGCCATCACGTCGGCACGCATGAGATCGAGACGGGCCGCCGCATGTCCGCGACCGCGCGCAAGGCTTGCATGCTCCGCATCGGTGCCGAGCAGCAGGCCGACGAGATCGATCACGTGCTGCGCGGTCAGGCGCTGGCCGACGGCGTCGAGATGCGGCGCGTGATTGGCGGCGAGTGCGTGGTAGCGGAAGATCGTCTCGGCCACCGCGCCATCCGAGAGCACTTGCGACAGCTTGTCCTCGGCACGCGGATTGATGTCGAGCAGCGCGCGGCGCGGCATGCGGATGCTGGTGAAGCGATCTTCCTGGGTGTGGCCGACGGTGCCGGTGACGCCCATGTCGACGAGCACCATCTGCGCGGGCGCAAGTTCGACGGTGTGGCCGTTCTGCCCGACGCAGACGAGACCCGCATGCGCGGCGATCAGGACGAGATCGTCGCTGCCGTCGGCAAGATGGCTCTGCGTCCGCGAATATTGCGCGGAGGCACCTTCGGGAATGGCCAAAGCGATATTGTCGACCACGCTGACCTGGAGCCGGCAATCGATGCTGTCGCCATGGCTCGGCCCGACGTCGAGGCCGCAGGGACCGAAGGCCCGCTCGCGCCAATGTTCGAAGGCCGGACCATGCGGAAGGCCCGCATATTGGTGGACGAAGATGCCCGGCGTCCTAGCTGCATCCATCTGACTTCTAGCCCCTTTTCCGGCGCCATGATGTGCGGCGCCGACTGCAAATTCCGGGCATTTGACGCCGTGGATTGCGGGGAGGTTCAACGCGGGAGTGGATTCGGCGGGACTTGTCGGGTTGCGACGGCTGGACGGACCTTGGCGACGGTCGAGCGCCGTGTAGCCCGGGTTGCGCTGCGCTCCATTCGGGCTACGGCGCCACGACACCTACTTCTTCGCGGGCGCCTGCGGTTGAGACGGCGGCACGGTCTCGATCAGCTTGCCGGAAAACACCGGAGCCGAGGTCGGCTGGCCGTTGGGCGAGCCGCCGGCCTGCTCGACCGTGACGGCGTAGGTCGCACCGTTGACGACCTCGGGATCGAAGGAGCCGAGCACCGGGCGCGCGGTGAAATCGCCCGCGCCGATCACGCCGAGCGAGCGCGGACGCGGCAGCTTGTCGGAGATCAGCCAGAGCTCGAAGCTCTTGCCGGCCTCCGGAGTCGCGCCGACCTTGCGCACGGTGAAATTCCGCGTCGCGCCGTCGATGGTGAGGATGAAGGCGGGACCGCCGCCCTGGCCCTGCAACAGCGCGACATATTGCGCAGCAGCCGTGAGCGGCGCCGGTGTCTTCACTTCCACCGTCTGGATGCGCGGCGCCGGACGCAAGCCGCCCGGCAGCGCATCGGGCTGGAAGATCTGAAGCGATAGCGTCACCAGCAGTGCCGCCGCAAGCGCGCCCACCGCGGAGGCGATGGTGCGCCAGCGTTTCACGCGGCTCTCAAGCCGGATGACGTTGCTGTTGTCGGCGACCGGCGCCGGCGGCGCGCGCGCGACGTCAGGATCGGGCGCATGGACCTGCGGCATGAATATCGGCGCGATGTCGGGAAGCGCATCGGGTGCCGGCCGCGCCGTCCCGGGCTGCTCTGCTTCGGAAGGCTGCAGCTCCGGTTGCGGCGCGACGTCCGGTGCCAGCTCGGGCGGTGCAGCTTCGATCGAGGAGGACTCCGGCACAGGTGGTGGCGGCGGCGAAGCTTCCGGCGCAGGCGTCTCCTGCGCAAAGTCCGTCCGCGCAAGCTCGGACCGGATGTTCTCCCACACGATCGGACGCGGCTCGACCGAGCCGACCATCTGGTTGAGGACGCCGAGCCGGTAAGCCCAGGCCTGCACGACATCGGCGAACGCCTTGTCCACGGCCATCATGGTCTCGACCTGCGCGCGCTCACTGGCGTCGAGCGTACCGAGCGCATATTCCGCGGCGAGCGCGATATGGTCCTCCGTGTAGGCCATCACTTGCAGTCCAGAACCACCCTCACAATGCGAGCCCTCATAGTCCGAGGCACTCGCGGATATCCAACATGCTGCGCCGGAGCCACGTCTTCACCGTATTGACGGGCGCGGCGAATTTTTCCGCCAATTGCTCGCGGCTCCAGCCGTT
Source organism: Bradyrhizobium barranii subsp. barranii (assembly GCF_017565645.3). NCBI lineage: Bacteria > Pseudomonadati > Pseudomonadota > Alphaproteobacteria > Hyphomicrobiales > Nitrobacteraceae > Bradyrhizobium > Bradyrhizobium barranii. Next base: position 2,353,375 of record NZ_CP086136.1, on the reverse strand, counting down.
GTAATAGGCGAGAAGCACGAGCCTCTGACGATCCGGCTCGAGCCGGCCGATGCATTCCAGGAGCCGCTTCAACTCCTCGGTCATCTCCCTCCGCGCCAGCGGATCGGGGCTGTCGGCAGCGACTTCCATCGCCTGCGGCTCTTCCTCGATGGAGACTTCCGTCTTCTTGCGCACGATGTCGATGGCGCGGTTGCGCGCGATCGATGCCATCCATGTGATCGGCGACGACAAGGCCGGATTGAACTGGCCGGCGCCGTTCCAGATCTTGACGTAGGTCTCCTGAATGACCTCCTCTGCGAGATCCTGTCGGCGCAAGATACGGAGCACGACGCCATAGAGTTTCGCGCGCGTGGCGACGTAGAGGCGCTCGAACGCGGCCTGATCGCCCCTGGCGACCTCCCCAATCAGCCCGACCAGCTCTGCTGGCGTCAGCATTCAGCCCCCCACGCACGGCCTGTCGCGTTCGGCGCAGGCCCTGGCACTCCGCTACCATAGCGCGCGGCAAAGCCCATCACCAAGGGGCGGCGCGCCACACTGTGGATAGCAAACGCAAAACCCGGACCTTGCGGGTCCGGGTTCGACGAATTCTCGGCTGTTGGACCGCTGGCTGCGCCGTCAGGCGACGGCGCCGATGCGGGCGCGCATCAGGCCGATGCTGTCGAGGTCGGCCTGCTCGCGGGCGTTTTCTTCGGCGCGCTCGCGGGCCTGGTCACGCTCGTCGAGGAGCTCGACCTTCTTCAGTTCCTCGAAGGCTTCGGCCAGCGCGGCCTTGGCTTCGTCGAGCTGGCCCTTCAGTTCGTCGGCCGAGCGGGTCAGGTTCTCACGGCGCTGAATCGCGGCCTTGGCATAGGTCGGATAAGCGAAGTGCGAGGGATCGTTGATCCCGGCACGCTCCTGCTCGGTCGTGATCTCGCGTTCAAGATCGGTCGACATCCGCTGGAAGTCGGCGATCATGGTCTCGATCTGGGTGACCCGGCGGCGCTTCTCGTCGACCTGAAATTTCTTCAGGCGGATGAGGGTATCACGTGACTTCATCGACTCATACTCCCCAGAAGTCCCCTGGCTGCACGTGGGACGTCACCGGTCTCCCCACAGGCCCGATTGGGCCAAGACCGGCTCTGCTACTCTGTGAGAGCGGATAATGACCTGACAAAGTTAGCGTTCCGTTTCCAAATCACCGAGGATTTGCGCCAACTGGCGGTAGCCGTCCGCCAGTGATGCATTTTCGTCCTTGCGCTGCCGCAGGAACGCCTCCAGCGGCTCGTGCAGCCGGATCGCCTCGTCCACCTCGGGGCTGGAGCCGGCCCGGTAGGCCCCGAGCCGGATCAATTCCTCCATGTCGGCATAGGTCGCCATCACCTGGCGGGCCCGCTGGATGGTCGGCCAGAACTGCGGATCGGCCGATTTCGGCATGGTTCGGGAGACGGATTTGAGGATGTTGATGGCGGGGTAACGGCCGCGCTCTGCGATCGAGCGCTGCATCACGATATGGCCGTCGAGGATGCCGCGGACGGCATCCGCGATCGGCTCGTTATGGTCGTCGCCGTCGACCAGCACCGTGAAGATCGCGGTGATCGCGCCCTCACCCAGGCCCGGCCCTGCGCGCTCCAGAAGCTTCGGCAGTTCGGTGAACACGGTCGGCGTATAGCCCTTGGCGGTCGGCGGCTCGCCGGCGGACAGGCCGATCTCGCGCTGGGCCATGGCAAAGCGCGTCACCGAGTCCATCAGGCAGAGCACGTCCTTGTCCTCGTCGCGGAAATATTCGGCCACCGCGAGCGTCAGATAGGCGGCCTGGCGCCGCATCAGCGCCGGCTCGTCCGAGGTTGCGACCACCACGACCGAGCGCGCCAGGCCCTCCTCGCCGAGGTCGTCCTGCAAAAATTCCTGGACCTCGCGGCCGCGTTCGCCGATCAGCCCGATGACGCTGACCGCGGCATCGACGTTGCGCGCGAGCATCGACAGCAGCACCGATTTGCCGACGCCGGACCCTGCGAAAATGCCCATGCGCTGGCCGCGGCAGCAGGTGAGGAACGTGTTCATCGCGCGCACGCCGAGATCGAGCGGGGCGCCGACGCGTTTGCGCGAATGCGCCGGCGGCGGCGAATTGCGGTATGGCATCGGCGCCGGGCCCTGCGGCAATGGCCCCTTGCCGTCGATCGGCTCGCCCAGCGCGTTGACGACGCGGCCGAGCCAGGCCGATGACGGACGCACTTGATTGGCGGCATTGGCGATGACGGCCTTGCAGCCGCGGCGCACGCCGTCCAGGCCGGCGAACGGCATCACGACAGCGTTGTTGCCGGAGAAGCCGATCACCTCGCAGGGAATGGAACGGTTCGCGCCGGTCTCGATCACGAGCCGCGCACCGACCGACATCGCGTGAATGGGTCCGGCCACTTCGACCATCAGGCCGCGAACGCCGACCACGCGGCCATAGATGTTGACGCCGTCGATGTCGCCGATCTGTTCGGCAAGAGCCTTCATCAGGGGCGCGCCTTTAATAAGAGGACCTTCATAAGGTGATCGCCTCCGATCCCGGGCTTCATGGCGAAAGACTTAAGTTTCGCCATATTTCTGAACGGCGCTTAACTTCGTGTTTACCCGCATCGTTAATCATTGCGTCACTGTCTTTGTGACTGAGCGTGACTCCCCTTCAGAAGAAGGCTGAGTCGCGGGAGTCGGTTAGGCCCGTCTCTTAAAGTGGAACTTGAACGGTACGGGGTGACGAAAGCTGCTTCGCGCGCAAGACCTTAGGGCGATTCGACAAAAATTGCACCGGGGGGACTTGCGTTCCAGAATCAGAGTTTGTTAACCATCTGTTGTCAGGATCCGAATCAGTTGTTCAAAGGCGTTTTGTTGAGTGCCGCGAATGCGGCCGACCTGACGCCCAGGAGCGGCGACTATGGGGAACTGGCATGCGCGTTTTGCTGATTGAAGATGACAGCGCCGTCGCGCAGTCGATCGAGCTGATGCTGAAGTCTGAGAGCTTCAACGTCTACACGACCGATTTGGGGGAAGAAGGCGTCGATCTCGGTAAGTTATACGATTACGACATTATTCTTCTCGACCTCAATCTGCCCGACATGTCCGGTTACGACGTGCTCAAGCAGCTTCGGGTCTCCAAGATCAAGACACCGATTCTGATCCTCTCCGGCCTCGCCGGCATCGAGGACAAGGTCAAGGGTCTCGGCGTCGGCGCCGACGACTACATGACCAAGCCCTTCCACAAGGACGAGCTGGTAGCCCGGATCCACGCGATCGTGCGCCGCTCCAAGGGTCACGCCCAGTCGGTCATCCAGACCGGCGACCTCGTCGTCAACCTCGACACCAAGACCGTGGAAGTCGGCGGCCAGCGCGTGCATCTGACCGGCAAGGAATACCAGATGCTGGAGCTCCTCTCGCTCCGCAAGGGTACGACCCTCACCAAGGAAATGTTCCTCAACCATCTCTATGGCGGCATGGACGAGCCCGAGCTGAAGATCATCGACGTCTTCATCTGCAAGCTCCGCAAGAAGCTCGCCAACGCTTCCGAGGGCCGCAACTTCATCGAGACCGTGTGGGGCCGCGGCTATGTGCTGCGCGAGCCGCACGAGCACGAAGAGCGCATTCCCGCCTGATCCCTAAGTTTACGCCGCGAGCCCCCGGGGCTCGCTCCTCCCAGCCTGGACCCCGCCGCAAATGGCGGGGTTTTGTTTTTTGGGGACGCCAACGCGGCCTCATCGTCCTTGCGCCATTGAACCGCTATCCTCCCCCCGCCGACGAATGGTCGCTGCACGATGGGGGAACGATGATCCTGCAATCACTGGCCGGCCTGCCCGCCTTCCTGGTCTATTTCTGCACCGGCCTGATCGCGATCGTGGCGTATCTGTTCGTCTACACCCGCATCACCCCGCACAATGAGTTCCAGCTCATCCGCGACAACGAGCCGGCCGCCGCGATCGCGCTCGGCCTCAGCCTGCTCGGCTTCGTGGCGCCACTGGTCAGCGCGATCGCGCATTCGGCCAATGTGCTGGACTGCCTGATCTGGGCGGTCATCGCCCTGATCGTCCAGATTATCGTGCTCTTCCTGGTGAAGGTCCCGGTGCCGAACCTGTCGGCACGGATTGCCGCAGGCGAGCTTGCGCCGGCGATCTGGCTCGGGCTGTCCTCCCTCGCGGCGGGCCTGTTGAACGCCGCCTGCATGATCTACTGACATGGCCAAACCCTCCAAAAAGGAGTTCGGCAAGCGCCGGCCGGCGCCCGCGGCGCCGCCATCGGGGCCGCCGGTGAAGCGCTCCGGCCATGTCGCGCTACTGGTGATGGGCACGATCGCGGTCGGCACCACCGCCTACACGCTGATGCCACGGCAGCACTGCGAGCCCTCGCCAGGAGCCGTGCCGGGCCAGACGACCACGACGTGCAGCAGTAGCAGCAGTTCATCGGGCGGCAGCAGCTCGCGCTGGTCGTCGCGGTCAAGCTTCTTCAGCAGCGATTCCTCGAGCCATTCCCGGAACCTCTTCGGACTCAGGCTCCAGCAGCGTGAGCCGTGGCGGCTTCGGCTCGTTCGGCCATGGCTTCTCGGGCGGCGGCTAACGCATGATCCGGAAAAGCGGCCACCGGTTTTCCCTCGCGACAAACGCGGAACGCGTTTGCGCGGAGATCATGCGCAGGAAATAACATGCGACGCATCGTCTGCCCCGAGCGCGACGACTGGCGGCAGACCGCCGAACAATGCGGCTTCGCCTTCCACACCATCGACGGCGAACGCTATTGGGACGAGAGCGCCTATTACGCCTTCACGCTCGACGAGATCGAGCGCGGCATCGAGGCGCCGACAGCCGAGATCGACGCGATGTGCATCGAGCTTGCCGGCCGCGTGATCGGTGACGAGCGCTATCTGCGACGCCTGAAGATTCCGGAGGCGTTCTGGAGCTTGATCGCCGAGAGCTGGGAGCGCGACGACCGCAGCCTCTATGGCCGGCTCGATCTGAAGTTCGACGGACAGTCGCCTGCAAAGCTGCTCGAATACAACGCGGATACGCCGACCTCGATCTTCGAGGCCGCGGTGTTTCAATGGACCTGGCTCGAACAGGCGATCGAACGCCGCATCATTCCGGCGCGCGCCGACCAGTTCAACTCCATCCACGAGCGGCTGATCGCGGCGTGGAAGGAGATTGCCGCAGGCCGCCATGTCCATCTCACCGGCACCACCGGCAACGAGGAAGACGCCGGCACACTCGCTTATCTCGAGGACACCGCGCGCCAGGCGGGGCTCTCGACCAGGATGCTCGACATCGAGGAGATCGGCTGGCGCGACGAGCCTGGCGGCTTCGTCGATCTCGACGACGGCGACATCGCGTTCGCCTTCAAGCTCTATCCCTGGGAATGGATGTTCCACGACGCCTTCGGCGCCAAGCTGATGAGCGCGCCGACACGCTGGATCGAGCCGCCGTGGAAGGCGGTGCTCTCCAACAAGGGCATTTTGCCGCTGCTCTGGGAGATGTTTCCGAACCATCCCAATCTGCTGCCGGCCTTCTTCGAGGACGACGCGCGGGCAGCCGAGCTCGGCAGCTCCTACGTCCGCAAGCCGCTGCTGTCGCGCGAAGGCGCCAATGTCACGCTGGTGTCCGGAGGCACGCCGCTCGACGAGCAGGCAGGACCTTACGGCGCAGAAGGCTTCGTGCGGCAGGCATTGTCACCGCTGCCGAATTTCTCGGGCTTCTATGTGGTGGTGGGAAGCTGGCTGGTGAACCACGAGCCGTGCGGCCTGTCGATCCGCGAGGATGAGAGCCCGATCACGGGCAACCGCTCGCGGTTTCTGCCGCATGCGATTTTGTAGAGTCTCGTCATTCCGGGGCGCGACGTAGTCGCGAGCCCGGAATCCATAACCACAGGCAGATGAAAGAGGCCGGCTCTGTCAGCCTGCCTGTTACGATTGCCTGTGGTTATGGATTCCGGGCTCGGCGCTGACGCGCCGCCCCGGAATGACAGAAACGGAGATCACCTCGCCGCTGCGATTTTCAGCGGCTGCGGCATCAATCCGCCCATCGGACGGCCGGAGCGCGCGGGGTTGAGCTGATAGAGACCGCGGCGCTCGGTGATCGGGCGGAACGCGTCGGTGATGCCGACGACGGATTCGGCGGCGCCAAGCAGCAGCGTGCCGTCGGCTTCCAGTCCCTTCGCCATGCGTTCGAAAATCACGGCCTTGGTGTCCTGGTCGAAATAGATCAGGACGTTGCGGCAGAAGATCACGTCGAACGTGCCGAGATGGGAGAAGTCCTGCAACAGATTGAGCTGACGGAACTGCACCATCGCGCGAATGTCGGCATTGAGCTGCCAGAGCTCGCCGACTTGCGTGAAGTATTTCATCAGGTGCTGGATCGGCAGGCCGCGCTGCACCTCGAACTGGCTGTAGATGCCAGCCCTGGATTTCTCCAGCACCTCCTGCGACAGATCGGTGGCGACGATCTCGATGCGCCAGCCGGCGAAGGCCGCGCCCATCTCCTTAAGGCACATCGCGATCGAATAGGGCTCCTGCCCGGTCGACGAGGCCGCCGACCAGATGCGGAGCGACCTGCGCGCCGCGCGCGCCTGGAGCAGGCCCGGCAGGATGGTGTCGCGCAGATGATCGAACGGGATCTTGTCGCGGTAGAAGAAGGTCTCGTTAGTGGTCATCGCTTCGACCACGTCGGTCGCAAGCCGGCCGTCGCCGTTCCTGATCTTCAGCACGAGATCGGGAATCCCGGGCAAGCTCGCCTTGCGGGCAAGCGGCAGCAGCCGGCTCTCGACGAGATACTGCTTGTCGGCGGAGAGATCGAGGCCAGAGCGCTCTTTCAGGAACTTGCGCAGATATTCGTAGTCGACCGGCGTCACGAGCGGTCTCCCGCGAACAGGCGGTTGACCTTGGCGCCGATCTGGTTGAGCGGCAGGATCGCCGCGCAGATGCCGGCATTGGCGGCCGCGCCCGGCATGCCCCAGACCACGCTGGAGGCTTCGTCCTGCGCGATCACGTTGCCGCCGGCGGCGACGATGTCCTTGCCGCCACGCATGCCGTCCGAGCCCATGCCCGTCAGGATCACCGAGAGGATGTTGCCGTGCCAGATGTCGATGGCGGAGGTGAACAGCGGATCGACCGCGGGCTTGCAGAAATTGACGGCGGGACCGTCGTCGAGCGCGATCGCCGTGTCCGCGCCACTGCGCACGACACGCATGTGCTTGCCGCCGGGCGCGAGGTAGATCCGTCCCGGCTTCACCGGCTCGCCGTCGACCGCCTCGGCCGCCGGCTTGCGACTCGCGCGCGCCAGGTGCTCGGCGAGAATGGTGGTAAAGGTCGGCGGCATGTGCTGGGTGATCAGCACCGGGAAGCGGTCGATCACCGGGCCGAGCTCGGTGACCAGCGCCATCAGCGCCTGCGGACCGCCGGTCGAGGAGCCGATCAGCAGCACCTTCGGTGCGTGGGCCGAGAACGGGCGCGTGGACAGTACCCCAGACGACGGCGCATGCAGAGCCGGTGCGGGCGCGGCGGGCCGCACGACAGCCGGTGCACGTGCAGCCGGGGTCGCGGGCGCCAGCGGCGGGCTCGCGACTGCGGGCCTGCGGCGTAGCCGCGCGCCGAGATGACGGATCTTCTGGATCAAATCGTGATGAAAGATGTCCGCGGCCGACGCTTCGCGCGTCGACTCCGGCTTCGGAATGTAGTCGGCCGCACCGAGCGACAGCGCCTTGAAGCTGATCTCCGCGTTACGGCGGGTCAGCGTCGAGGCCATGATGATGACGAGATCGCGCTTCTTCGCCAGCAGTTGCGGCAGCGCCGAGATGCCGTCGAGCTCGGGCATTTCGATGTCGAGCACGGCAACGTCGGGATTGATGCGTTCGAGCTGGTTGACCGCCTCGAGCCCGGTGCGCAGCGAGGCCGCGACCTCCATGTCATGCTCGGCACCGATCCAGCGCGAGATCAGACCGCGTATGACGACCGAGTCGTCGACGACCATCACCCGCAGCGGCCCGGCGTCGCGCGACGGACCCGTGGTCGAATTACCTGCGAACGCAACACTCATTACTCACCAACTCAGACTGAAACGGTTCAGTTGAAACAATCGCCGAAGGATCCGTTCAGCCTCCGGATGTTCGCTCAGATAAGTCCGACTTCCTGAAATTTCGCCGTCACGATGTCCTTGTCGAAGGGCTTCATGATGTATTCGTTGGCGCCGGCGTGCAGCGCACGGGCGATGTGCGCGACGTCGTTCTCAGTGGTGCAGAACACCACCTTGGGCTGGTCACCGCCGGGCATCCGCCGGAGATGGCCAAGGAATTCGTAGCCGTCCATGACCGGCATGTTCCAGTCGAGCAGCACGGCATCGGGCAAGCCGCGCTTGCAGGCCTCCAGTGCCTTCTCACCATCCTCGGCTTCGAGAATCTGGAAGTCGAGGCCCTCCAGGATCCGGCGCGCAACCTTGCGGATGACGCTGGAATCATCAACGACGAGACAAGTGCGCATGTGAACCTCTGCTTCCTACCCCCTTGTGGGGGTACTTCCAATTGCGAGTCCGTCGGCGGCGATGCCGCCGTATCAGGCCGCCATCATCTCGGGCGCGAGCTCGAGGACGCGATCGACGTCGAGGACGACCATGAGCTGGCCGTCGAGGCGGTGGACGCCGCCGGCGAGCTTGGCCATGCGGGGATCGAGGTTGACGGGGTTCTCTCCCATGCCGGCCTCGGCAAGGCGCAGCACTTCGCCGATCTGGTCGATCAGGAGGCCGTAGGATTCACCGCGCAGGTCGACGCCGACCGCCATCGGGGCCTTGCCGTCCTCGGGCTTGGGCAGGCCGAGCCGGGCGCGCATGTCGACCACGGTGACGATGCGGCCGCGCAGGTTCAGCACCCCCGCGATCTCGCGCGAGGACAGGGGAACGCGGGTGACGCGCTCGGGCATGAACACGTCCTGGACCCGGGAGATCGGCAGGCCGAACAGCTGGCCGCCGATCATCGCGGTGACGTATTCGACCATGGCGCCTTCGCCGATCTGCGTCTTCTTGTTGCTCATAGCGGTATCTCCTGATCCCCAGTGCCGTTACGCCGCTGCCCGGCTCAGCTCGGAGGCGCCGGCGGCGCCCGCGGTCTGTTCCTTCAGCGCCGCGATCAGACCGGGACGGTCGAACTTGGCAACATAGTCGTGGAAGCCGGCCTGACGGCCGCGCTCGATCGCCGCCGGCGACACCAGCGCGGACAGGCCGATGATCGGCATCGCGCCCAGATTGGTGTCGGAGCGGATCACTTCGGCGAACTCGAACCCGTTCATGTCGGGCATCTCGATGTCGGTCAGGACCACGTCGAAGCTCTGCGCACGCAGTGCAGCCAGGCCCTCCTGCGCGGTCGGCGCGGTGCGGACGCGGTAGCCGGCCGCCTTCAGCACCGGGGCCAGCATGTTACGGAAGAAGGCCGAGTCGTCGACCAGCAGCACCGACTGCGAGTGCTGCGACGGCTTCATCTCCTTGCGGGTGAACCAGTCGGCGAACGCCATGGGGAGGAAGTGGCCGACGTCGATCACCTCGGTGGCCTGGCCCTTGATCACGGCCGAGCCGAGAATGCCGGAGGCGGAGCCGCCGACCTCGATGTTGAGCCGTTCCTCGACGATGTCGATGATCTCGTCGACGACGAGGCCCATGGAGCGGCCGTCGTCCGCAAACACCAGGATCGGCTGGGCGCCCTGGCTCGCAATGGTGACGCTCTCCATGGCGACGAGCGGCATCAGCTGCTCGCGGTACTGCACCATGTAGCGGCCGTTGCTGAACTCGATCTTGTCGGCCGGCAGCTCTTCCAGGCGGGTAACGAGCCCGAGCGGGACCGCCTTGGGCTGGCTGGAGCCAGCGCGGAACACGAGGAGCGAGGTGGTCTGCTCGCCACTTCCGATGTGATGCGCGCCATTCTCGTCGCCCATGTCATGGGCCGAGGAGCCGGCGGCGCCGAGCGCCTTGGCAATGCCGTTGGGATCGATGATCATGATGACAGCGCCATCGCCCAGAATGGTGTTGCCGGAGAACATGTCGATGTGACGGAGCTTCGTCGACATCGGCTTGACCACGATCTCTTCGGTGTGGAACACGCCGTCGACGACGATGCCAAAGGTCTGGCTGCCGACCTGGGTCACCACGATAAAACCGTTCTCGGGATCGGAGGCGGCGCCGTCGTCGATCTTGAGCAGCTTCTTGAGGTGGATCAGCGGCAAGAGCTTGTTGCGCAACCTGAGGACAGCGGTGTCCTTGATGCGCTCGATGCGGTGCTCGGAGTTGGCGCGGGCACGGACGAGCTCGACCACCGAGAGCTGCGGGATCGCGAAGCGGTCGCCGGCGGCCTCGACGATCAGCGCCGAGACGATGGCCAAGGTCAGCGGGATCTTGATGGTGACGGAGGAACCCTCGCCGGCCACCGACTTGATGTCGATGGTGCCGCCGATCTGGTCGATATTGGTGCGCACCACGTCCATGCCGACGCCGCGGCCCGAGACCGAGGTGATGGCCGCCGCGGTCGAGAAGCCGGGCGCGAAGATGAACTTGTGGATCTGGGCTTCGCTCATCTTCTCGAGCTCGGCCTCGGTGACGAGACCGGAGGAGATCGCCTTGGCCTTGATCCTCTCGGTGTTGAGGCCTCGGCCGTTGTCGGCGATGCAGATGATGATGTGGCCGCCCTCGTGATAGGCGGACAGGCGGATGGTGCCCTGCTCGCCCTTACCGGACGCGAGCCGCTCGGCGGGGGTCTCCAGGCCGTGGTCGGCGGAGTTGCGCACCATGTGGGTGAGCGGGTCCTTGATCAAATCGAGCACCTGGCGGTCGAGCTCTGTGTCGGCGCCGTGCATCTCCAGCTCGATCTGCTTGCCGAGTTCGCTCGAGAGGTCCCGGACGATGCGGGGCAGCTTCTGCCAGGCATTGCCGATCGGCTGCATGCGCGTCTTCATGACGCCTTCCTGCAGCTCGGCGGTGACGTTGGAGAGGCGCTGCAACGGCACCTTGAACTCGGTGTCCTCGTTGCGGCGGGAGATCTCCAGCAGCTGGTTGCGGGTCAGGACCAGCTCGGAGACCATGGTCATCAGATGCTCCAGCGTATCCACGTTGACGCGGATCGACTGGTTGGCGATGCGGTCGCCCTCGGCGGCGCCCTCGTCGGCCATCGACTTCTTCGGCGCGACCTTTTCCTTGGCGGGCTTCGCAGCTTCCTTGGCGGCGGGCGCCGGAGCTTCAGCAGCCGGCGCGGGCTCGGCCTTGACGACGGGGGCCGGCGCTTCGATCGCGGTCTCGCGGAAGGCGCGCTCGAGCTCGTCGAGCGAGACTTCGCCCGGACGCAGCGGGCGCTCCAGGGTCTGGTCGATCAGCGAGCCCTGCGTCATCTCTTTGGCAGGCACGGCTTTGGCTTCGGCCGGCGCTTCCGGTACCAGCGGCGGCGCTTCAGCGACAGGAGCAGCGGCCCCTGCGGCCATAGCCGCCATGCCCTGCTCGACCATCGCTTCCAGCTTGTCGATGAGATCGCGGTCGGTGCCCTCGGGCTCGGCTTCGGTCGCCTCCAGCCCGGCGAGGATCTCCTTGATGCGGTCGATCGAGGACAGGATCACCGTCACGGCCTGCCCCGTCACCGGCATGCCGTCGCGGAATTTGCCCATCAGCGTCTCGCCGGCATGTGCCAGCGCTTCAAGCCGCGGCAGTCCGAGGAAGCCGCAAGTGCCCTTGATGGTGTGGACCAGGCGGAAGATGTTATCCAGGATCTTGGCGTTGTTCGGCTCCTGCTCGAACTTCACCAACTGATTGTCGACGGTGTCCAGGCTCTCGCTGGTCTCCGTCAAAAACTCCCGCAACAGATCATCCATGAAAACAGGCCTTCATACAGGGAGGGCGCGCACGACTTGTGATGCGCCATTTCGGAATGGGGCCAGCTTCACCGCAAAGCGTTTAATAATGGTTGAGTATGTACAAAAGAACGGAACCAACAAAGAGATAAGGCGCTCCGGACAAGCCGAAGCGCCTCGTAAAGATTCGATTAACGTTTGAGGGCGGCGGCGCGCCTACGACGCGGTAATGGTGATCGCTTCGCCCTCGTGCGCGAGCCTCACGGTGAGCCCGCAAGCCTCCGCCAACAGCCGCGTATAATAAGGCTGGATCGCGTGCGCATCCGCAGCCGGGCCGCGCTCCCCGCTCAGGAGCTCGGAGATGTTCTGCGGCAGGCGCGCATTATGACCGGTCGCGGTGACGCGGAAGCTCATGGTCTCGCCGTCACCGATCGGATCGATCGTCAGCATGCCGCCGCGCGGGATCGTGTGCTGGGAAACAACCAGCATATTGAGCAGCAGCTTGACGCGATTCTTCGGCAGCAAGAGCCGCGGCAGATTCCAGGTGATCGAGCACTTGCCGTCCTCGATATGGCCGCGCGCCATGGTCTGGGCGTCGCCGAGATCGATCTGCGCGCCGGACGAGCCGGCCGCGCCGAAGGCCAGGCGACAGAACTGGAGGCGGGCGGAGGCGGTTTTCGCGCTCTTGCGGATCAAATCGAGCGCGAACTCGCGATCCTCGGGCTTGGGATCGTCGTCGAGCACTTCGAGCCCATTGACGATGGCGCCGACAGGGCTGATGAGATCGTGGCAGACCCGCGAGCACAGGAGCGCGGCGAGTTCGAGCGCATCTGGAGCGGTAGCGGTACCGGGTGACGAAGCGTCAGACATAAAGGGTTCCTGGAATTGCACGGCGCGGACGCGGCGAATCACGCATGCTTGACGAATGCCGCAGGTTCTAACATTCGCAAGCCCGTGGCAGCTAGCTTGCGATCGGTTCGAAGCGGCCCTAAAGCCGCGGCGAATCAGTCGAGTAGGGATGGAATTGCCGATGAATGAGGCATGCAGGTGAAGCGGATCATCGACGGCCCGGCCGCCTCCCACCTGATGGAGCCGCTCACCGCGCTGGTGGTGAAGGCGGGCGAAGCGATTCTCGCGGTCAACCGCGCGGCGATGCGGGTCGACGGCAAGCAGGACGGCTCGCCGGTCACCGAGGCCGATCTCGCCGCCGACCGCATCATCGCTGACGGCCTGGCGCAGCTCGCGGCCGACGTGCCGACGTTGTCGGAAGAGCGGACCCAGCTCGCCTCGCCGCCATTCCGCGACAGTTTCTTCCTGATCGACCCGCTCGACGGCACCAAGGAGTTCGTCGCCGGCCGCGACGAGTTCACCGTCAACCTCGCCCTCGTGACCGAAGGCGTGCCGCTGCTGGGCATCGTAGCCGCGCCCGCGCTCGGCCTGCTCTGGCGCGGCATCGTCGGCCGCGGCGCCGAGCGCGTCAGGTTCGACGGCGTGAACATCGGTGCTGCCGAACCGGTCCGCACCCGCACGCTGCCGACGCAGGGCGAGCCCTGGATCGCGGCGGTG